>JBEGRA010000232.1:0-3168 GCA_041180705.1 Pseudomonadota bacterium
TTCGTGGCTACCTTCCTGCTGACGCGCGAGCGCGTACAGCCTATCGCCGAAGCGCCCGCCGCGCTCGGCACCGACGTGAGCGATCTGTTGCGCAACCGCCCCTGGGTCGTGTTGTCGGTGGTTGGCATTGCGGCGCTGACGCACTCGAACTTGCGTGGCACGGCTGGCGTGTTCTATTTCGAACAAGCGGTCACGGGTGGTAAGGAGTGGTTCGGTTCCATCATGACCAGCGGCGCCATCGCGTTCATCGTCGGCGTCATTGCCACCGGGCCCTTGGCTCGCCGCATCGGCAAGCGTCGTTTTTACATGGGCGCCATGTTTGCCACCGCGGTTGCCACGGCAGCGGTCTATTGGGTCCCGACAAGCAGCCTCGCGGCAGTGTGGGTTGCGCACGTGCTGGTGAACTTGCTGGCGGCACCGACGGCGCCGCTGGTGTGGGCCATGTACGCGGACACGGCGGACTACGGCGAATGGAAGGGCGGACGGCGCGCGACGGGGCTGGTGTTCTCCGCGGCATCATTCGCACAGAAGCTGGGCTGGGCCATCGGCGGGGCGGCAGTGGGCTGGTTGCTCGCGTTCTTTAGCTACACGCCGGGCACGGTCCAGACGGCCTCCACCATCCACGGCATCACGCTCATGATGAGCCTGATTCCGGCAGTGCCGGCACTGCTGGCTTGCGCGGCTTTGTACTTCTACGAACTCGACGAGCCCACGGTCGCGCGGATGGGGCAGGACCTGGCCGTGGCCCGGCAGGGCGGCGCTTCCTGAAAGCGCAAGCAAAAAAGCCGGGGGGTTCGCATGGAATCGTTTGCGAGCCCTGCCGGCAATAAACAGCGGAAAAGAGTTTCTTCGAGGAATTCGTTGACAGGCATCGGTGGGCGTTGCTAAGTTATTTTTGAAAGCGTTTTCAGAGTGAGGCACCATGAAGAGTATTGCCAGACTGTTCACCCTGTTCCTTGCCACGGCGGTCTTGGGGCTGCCTTTGGCTGGTTGCGAACCGGGCAATCCTTCCCCGAAGGCCATTCCCACGCTTTCGCGCATTGCGGTGTCGCCACCGTCTGTCACGCTCACCACGGGTGACACGCAGGCCTTGGCCGTGACGGGTACCTACAGCGACGGCTCCACCGAAACGCTGACCACGCGCGTCACCTACACCTCGACGAACACGGCCGTGGCCACCGTCAGCACGGGCGGCGTCATCACCGCCGTCGGTGCGGGTACTGCCGCCATCAATCTGGCGGACTCGGCCAACGCCGCCACGGCGACCGTTTCGGTCACGGTGAATGCGCCGGTGCCGGTATCCATCGCGGTGGCGCCGCGGACCGCTACCGTCAGCGTGAACTCCACGCAGGCGCTGTCGGTCACTGCGACCTACCCGAACGCCTCGACCGGCGCGCTCACCACGGGCCTTACCTGGTCCACGTCCAATGCGGCGGTCGCCACCGTCAGCACGACGGGTGTGGTTACGGGCGTCGGCACGGGTACGGCTACCATCACGGCCACCCACAGCTCCGGGCGTACCACCACGGCTACCATTACGGTAACGCGCCAGCTGCAGACGTACACGGTGCTCGACTTCAACACCGCGGGTCTCACCTACACCGCCACGCCGTTCGGTGACGAATCCGCTGCTCTCACTTCGACCGGCGTGCCGGCGGGTGGCCCGGCAGGTCAAGTGGTGAAGATCACTCGTCCTGCCGCTGCCCAGTGCTGGGCCGGCACCACGCTGTCCGTGGGCGACTTGTTCTCTATCGGCCGCGTTCCGTTCGGCCCGAACGCCACCACCATGACCGTGCGCCTCTACGCGCCGGCCGCTGGCCTGAACGTGAAGCTGAAGCTGGAAGATGCCAACAACGGTGGCGTCACCGTGGAAACGGACGTGACGACGACTGCGGCTGGCTGGCAGACGCTCAGCTTCGACTTCGCCACGCCGTCGGCAGGCACGCCGGCGTTCAACGCGGCCTCCACCTACAACAAGCTGTCCATCTTCCCGAACTTCAGCTGCGGTAGCGGTGCGCCTGGGGACGCTGACTTCTACGTCGGTCCCATCACGTTCGTCGGTGCGGCGGCACCTTCGGCTCCGCCGCTGGCGGCGCCGGTCGCGGCTTCCTACAAGGTCATCGACTTCGACAATCCGGCCGTCACTGCCGGTCCGTTCGGCGCCGAGGGTGGTGGTATTGCTGCCGCTGGTTCTTACCCCGCGGGTGGCCCCACGGGCAACGTGTACCAGCTCGGCCGCGGCGGCAGCCCGGACCGTTCCTTCTGCTGGTCCGGTACCACGTTCGGCCTGGCCGGGGACTTCACCATTCCCGTGCTGCCGTTCTCGGCTACCAACAAGAAGATCAGCCTGCAGATCTACTCGCCGAGCGCAGCGCCCATCGTGCGCATGAAGGTGGAGAACGCAGCGAACGGAGGCATCAGCGCTGAAACGGACCAGCCGCTGGTCGTGGGCTGGCAGACCGTGACGTTCGACTTCGCGAACACCGCGACGGGCACTAGCGCGCTGGACCCGGCGGCCACCTACAACAAGCTCAGCATCTTCCCGGGCTTCTCGTGCGCCGGCCCCTGGGGCACGCCGAACGAGCTGGGGGTGGACACGGTGTTCTTCATCGGGCCCATCACGTTCCTGGGCGCCAGCGCGCCGCGATAAGGCAGACCGCTGACCGTCTGCGGCGCGACACAAGGAGGTGTCGCTGCCACCTTCCGACACGGGGCACTTGAACGTGCCCCGTTGTCGGTAGAAGCCACGATGGTCGCCACGCCCCGTTCGGGTAGCGTGGTGAACGTGGACTCTTCCCCTGAAACGCTCGCGCCGGTCACCCCGTTCCGGTTGCTCGGTGAAGACGAGGCCATCATCCGGCGCGTCGTCGATCGCTTCTACGACCTGATGGACCAGGAGCCGGCCTACGCGCTGCTTCGCGGCATGCATGCCAAGGACCTCGGTCCCATGCGTGACCGTCTCACCTGGTGGCTGACCACCTGGCTCGGCGGCCCGCCGCGCTATCAGGAGCACACGGGCGGTGGTGTTTGCATCACGGCGGCCCACAAGCCGTTCCCCATCGATGCCGACGCCCGCGACCAGTGGTTGCACTGCATGCGGCGTGCCTTGGTGGAGGCCGGTACCCCGGACACCGTGCGCCAGATGGTCGACGGGCCCCTCGCCGGCGT
>JBEGRA010000233.1:0-3975 GCA_041180705.1 Pseudomonadota bacterium
CGCGCCAACGCGCACACCAACACCTCTTCTTGATACAGGGAGGCCTTGCCACCGAACCCCCCACCCACATCGGGCGCGATGACGGTGAGCCGACTTCCCGGCAAGCCGAGCAGGCCGGAAAGTGCATCGCGAACGATGCCTGGAATTTGACTGGAGGTGTGCAATGTCAGGGTATCTCGCCCGGCATCGATGTCCGCAAAATAACTCCGCGGCTCGATGGCCACCGAAGCACGCCGATGGAAGCGGAAGCTCGCACTAACCGTTACCGGTGCACGCAGAAAGGCCTCATCCACCTCGCCACGCAGAAAAGTTCGTTCGACCAGTACATTGCTGCGCAGGCCTTCATGCAGCAAGGGCGCTTCTTCGCGGGCCGCAAAAACCGGATTCGGCTCGAACGGCAGCGGCTGATACTGAACGACGATGGTGTCCCGGGCGTCCTCCGCCAGATAACGATTGTCGGCGAGAACTGCAACGACTGGCTCGCCCACATGGTGCACGGTGCCATTGGCCAGCGCGGGAATCGGGGTAGCCTGAAAGCCCTTCATCCTCGAGGAGGCCAGCGCGGGATTGGCCAAGGGCGCAATGTCATCCCAAAGATAAACCCCGCGTACACCCGGCATTTGCCGCGCGACAGAGGTATCTATGGAGAGAATTCGGGCGTGAGGCTGGTCGGAACGCAACAGCGCCAAATGCAGGGCATGGCCATCCGGCAAATCATCCACATAGCGCCCACGACCCACCAGCAAACGCGCGTCTTCGACGCGCCGTACCGGGCGGCCAACGAGCTTGCCGTCATCCGTGGATGAATGCTGATTTGCCATCGCCTCAGCCATAGGAGGCAGTGCCTGTACGCAGCGAAGACCACTGAGCCGTGTCATGCCCATAGACAACGGTAGCGCCGGACGCCTGCACCCGACGCACTTCCTGCAGCGAGTTCATGGCCTGCTCGCTATCCCAGGTATTGCGCGGCAACACTTCCCGCTCCAGGTTGTAGGCAAGCGGGATAGCATCGGCAGCGAGCAGGAAGCTTCCATCGCGCCCCGTTTCGACCAACGCACCCAGCGTGCCCGGGGTATGGCCCGGAAGTGGCAGCAGCACCAACCGGCCGTCGCCGAAGACGTCATGCTGGCTATCGATGACTTGCGTCGGCATGGGCGTCTGCCAGTCTGCAGGAATGTAGCCGCGTTGGACGGCCTCGGGACCTTGGGCGACCTCCAACTCCCGACGGTGGCAGATGACTGTGGCGCGCGTGAAGAACTCGTTGCAGCCGCAATGATCCGAATGGAAATGCGAGTTGACGACGATGTCGATGTCCTCTGGACCAAGCCCCAGGCCAGCGAGCCCCGCCAGGACATGGTCCTCCGGGCCGCCGATGGGAACCATGGCCTTCGCCATGGCACCCCAACGCGCAGCGGCATCGGTAGCCGTGCTCGGGTGGCAACCCGTATCGAACAGCACATTGCCCTTCTCGTGCCTGAGCAAGGCACAACTGACCGGCAAGTCGATGGTTTCGCTGCGGTCCGCGTCGGGAATATAGACGCTCCGACGCATGCGGAGACGGCCGCCACTGAGAAGATTCATTTTCATCACGAATTACTCGACTCGAGGGTGGATGGTGCCGTCGGAAGATTTCGATTGCCGTCCGAATCGGCGGCACCTGTGGTGACACGGCAGGCATCACGGGCGGCTACGCAACTGCCCAGCGCTTCCACGATTCCCTGGTAGCCCGTACACCGACAAAGATTCCCGGAGAGCACGTCGCGAATCTCGGCTTCGTTGGCAAGGGGATATTTCGCCAGCGCGTCCACGCAAGTGGCGAGCATGCCCGGCGTGCAAAAGCCGCACTGCAACCCGTGGTGTTCCCGGAAAGCTTCCTGAACGGGGTGCAAGGCCTCCACGGTGCCCATGCTTTCCACCGTGCGGACTTCACTGCCATTGGCAGAAACCGCCAACATCAAACAAGAACGGACACTGTCACCGTCGACGAGAACGGTACACGCACCGCAAATGCCATGCTCGCAACCGACATGGGTTCCGGTCAGCCCGAGGCGATCCCGCAGAAAATCGGAGAGCAGCATGCGTGGCTCGACCTGCTGCTCCACGACGCCGTCATTCACGACCATCCACACGGACTGCAGCGGTATCTTTCGTTCGTTCACGCTTCCACCTCTTGCAGTTGCGCGGCCGTTGCACAGGCGCGGGCGAGAGTGCGCTGCAACAGAACGCCGGCCAAGTGCTGACGAAAGGCCGCGGAAGCATGCAGATCCTCTCGGGTCTGCACCGTCGCCTTCGCGACCGCCACGGCCAATGCAAACGCTTCCGTACCCACTTCCTGGCCGACGAGCGCCGCTTCCACCGCATCCAAGCGCAGCGGCATGTCGGCCACACCCATCATGGCCACGCGCAGGGAACGAATGCAGCCACGCTCCAGTTCAACCCCGACACCGACCGCCGCCAGCGCAAGGTCGCCGGCACGGCGGGCGAATTCCTCGAATGCCCAGCCTTGCCGGGGCAGCCCGGGCAAATCCACCCGAACCAGAAGTTCATCGGGTGCCAGCACGGTAGACAGCGGCCCGGTGAAGAAAGCATTGGCTGAAATGACCCGTTCACCTCGCACCGACTGGACGACGATGCTGCCATCCAGCAACCGGACCAGCATCGGCAACTCGGAGGCCGGGTCGGCGTGCGCCAGACTGCCGCCGATGGTGCCTCGATTGCGGATCGCCAAATGGGCCACGTGCTTCATGGCTTCCGGGATGACGGGAAACCGAGCAGTCACCAGAGGCGAGGTTTCCATGACTCGGTGCTTCGTCATGCTGCCGATGGAAAGTCCGCCATCAGCGCGCTCGCGCACGTAATCGAGTTCCACCAGGGAGCGCAAGTCCACCACGAACGACGGGCGTACCACGCGGAAGTTCAGCATGGGCATGAGGCTCTGGCCGCCCGCCAGAACCTTGGCATCTTCGCCATGCTCATGCAGCAGCGCGACAGCCTCGGCCACCGAATCCGGACAGGCGTAGTCGAAGGGCACTGGCTTCATGGCTGCATGCGCCTCAACGACCCTGGAACCGGGGAGGACGCTTTTCGCCGAAAGCTTCGCGCCCCTCTCGGTAGTCCGCGCTGGCAGCGGCAGCGGCGATGAGTCGCTCGGCGTGGTCCAAATCCAGAGAACCCGCGCTCATGGCCATGCCGTTCAGCAGCGCCTTCGCCCCCGAAATACTCAGCGGCGCGTTGTCCACCAACGAACGGGCAAACTGCCTCGCATCGACCATCGGGTCCGCCGCAGCCCCCACAGACGCCTTCCTGAACCAACGTGCCCACCAAGGAACCGGTGCAACCGGAGCGGACTTCGCCACATGGTCGACGAAGCCGATTCGCAGCGCTTCCTCGGCGTCAAACCGCTGTGCGCCAAAAAGTATTTTCTTGGCTTGCGACAAGCCCACCAACGACAGCAGCTTCCGGGTACCACGTACCCCGTAAATGATGGAAAGCCGCGCCGCCGGGATACCGAACGCCGACTGTTCGGCGGCGTAGCGAAAGTCGCAGGACATGGCGAGATGCGCTCCGCCGCCAAGGCAATAACCGCGAACGAGCGCGATCGTGGGTTTGCGTATCCCTTGGATGGCGTCGCAGCAGGCATCTACCGCTACTTCATAGGCGGTGGCCTGCTCCTCGTTGTCCCGCACCTTGGCGAACTCGGCAATATCGGCGCCAGCGCAGAAATCGTCGCCCGCTCCAGTCAGGATGACGACGCGGACTTCCGGGTTCCGTTCCAGAGCACCGAAGATGGCCGGCATGCCACGCCACATGGCGTAGGTCATCGCATTGCGCTGCTTCGCGCGGTTGAGCGTAACCACCGCGATCTGGTCCGCAATCCAGACTTTGACCAGTTCGCCGGTCAACACCTCTGCGGCCGCTTGCTCTGCCGCCCGAGACTCTTCGTCCGAGAGAGGCAGGGGGCGCAGACCATGCTCG
>JBEGRA010000234.1:0-4056 GCA_041180705.1 Pseudomonadota bacterium
CTGCGCGTCATGCGCGTGCATGGTGGCAAGCCAAAGTACTACCACAGCGTCATCGGCGGCAATTTCCGCATCGATGAACTGCAGGCCGCGGTGCTGAACATCAAGCTGCGCCATCTGGACAGCTGGACGCGAGGCCGCCAGAAGAACGCCCAGTTCTACGAGCGTGCCTTCACGGCTGCAGGCCTTGCGGGCAAGGTCCGCATTCCGCAGGCGGTCGCCGGTTACCGCCATGTGTGGAACCAGTACATCGTGCGCGCACCGCGCCGCGACGAACTTCGCC
This sequence comes from Pseudomonadota bacterium, assembly GCA_041180705.1. Taxonomy (GTDB): domain Bacteria; phylum Pseudomonadota; class Gammaproteobacteria; order Steroidobacterales; family Steroidobacteraceae; genus CAIOHZ01. Next base: position 281 of record JBEGRA010000234.1, read on the forward strand.
AGTACCTCGCGGACAATGGTGTCGGCACGGAAATCTATTACCCGGTGCCGCTGCACCTGCAGGGGTGCTTCGCGCACCTGGGCTACAAGGTCGGGGACTGCCCCGAGAGCGAACGCGCCGCCAATGAAACGCTGGCGCTGCCCATCTTCTCGGAACTGCAGGAAGAGCAGCTGGCCTATGTGGTCGCCTGCATCTCCTCTTTCTACTCCTAACCCTCGACGGAGTTTCACGGAATGACACTCGTCCCGGTCATCCTTTCCGGTGGCGCAGGTTCACGCCTGTGGCCGCTTTCCCGCGAACAGTTCCCGAAGCAACTGCTGCCGCTCACCGGCAAGCACACGATGCTGCAGGACACGGCCCTGCGGGTCGCCAAGTGGCCCGGTGTGCACGCGCCCGTGGTCGTCAGCAATGAACACCATCGCTTCATCGTGGCTGAACAGCTGCGTCAGGTCGGGTTGCCCGCGGCGGCGCTCATCCTGGAGCCGGTAGGGCGCAACACGGCGCCCGCCGTGGCCGCCGCGGCGCTTTCTGCGCTGCAGTTGGCGGGCGAGGGCGCCTTGCTGCTCGTCATGCCAGCGGACCATGTCCTGAAGGACGGCGCCGCTTTCGAACGCGCCGTGCAAGCCGGCTTGCAGGCGGCGGCCGATGGCAAGCTCGTCACGTTCGGCGTGGTTCCTACCCGCGCCGAGACGGGCTACGGCTACATCCGCCATGCGGGTGGGGCAGGCCCCGTGCACGCCGTCGACGCGTTCGTGGAAAAGCCGAACGCCGAACGCGCTGCCGAATACGTGGCCTCCGGCAACTACCTGTGGAACAGCGGTATGTTCCTGCTGGGTGCGCGGCGCTATCTTCAGGAACTCGCTACCCATGCGCCGGCCATGCTCGCCGCCGTGGAAGCCGCGCATGCGGGCGCGAAGCCGGACCTCGACTTCTGTCGTCTGGACAAGGCCGCTTTCGAAGCCTGCCCGTCGGATTCCATCGACTACGCCGTGATGGAGAAGACCCGTGATGCCGCGGTGGTTCCGCTGGATGCCGGCTGGAGCGACGTGGGCAGCTGGGACAGCCTTTTCGAAGCGCATACGCCAGACGATTCCGGCAACGTGGTGCGTGGCGACGTGGTCACCCACGATTCGCACGGCAATTACATTTACGCGGAAAGCCGTCTGGTCACCACCGTGGGTCTTGAAGACCACGTCGTGGTGGAAACGAAGGACGCCGTGCTCGTCATGCCGCGTTCGCGTTCGCAGGACGTGAAGAAGATCGTCGAGCACATCAAGGCCAACGGTCGCGGCGAGCATTTGCTGCACCGTGAAGTGTTCCGGCCCTGGGGTAGCTACGACAGCGTGGACAACGGCGAACGGCACCAGGTGAAGCGCCTGATGGTGAAGCCGGGTGCCACGCTCAGCCTGCAGATGCACCACCATCGCGCGGAACACTGGATCGTGGTGCAGGGCACGGCCTGCGTCACTTGCGACGACAAGGTGTTCCTGATGAGCGAGAACCAGTCCACCTACATTCCCATCGGCGCGGTTCACCGCATCGAAAACCCGGGCAAGGTGGATCTGCATATCGTCGAAGTGCAGTCAGGAAGCTACTTGGGCGAAGACGATATCGTGCGCTTCGAAGACACCTACGGCCGACAGGGGACGCAGGGCTAGCGTATGGGCACTCGCCTGCACGCCATGGTGCTGGCGACCGCCCACCGCTATCCCGACCGCGTGGCGGTGGTGGCAGCGGGGCGGCCCGTTACCTATTCCGTGCTGGCGTGGCGTGTGGAAGCGTTTGCGCGCGGCTTGTTGTCGCTGGGTCTGCAGGCCGGTGAACGCGTCGCCCTTTGGCTGCCGAAGCAGGTGGAGCAGGCGGTAGCTGCTTTTGGCACTGCCGGTGCCGGTGGCGTCTTCGTTCCCGTGAATTCCGTGCTGAAGCCTGCACAGACCGGCCATATCCTGCGGGACTCGGGGGCGGTGGTGCTGGTGACCTCGGCGGCCCGTCTGGAGCAGCTCGGCGCTGAACTGGCGACTTTGCCAGCCCTGCGGATGGTCTTGCTGGTGGACTCTCCGATTGCGCCCTCGGTGGACGTGGGGGCCCCAATGCCGCTCCCGCCGGGGGTGCGGGTGCTGCCATTCGTGGCGGCCGAACTCGAAGACGGTCCGGCCCTGCCGACTGTCGCACCCGACGATCTGGCGGCGCTGTTCTACACCTCGGGCAGCACCGGCAGGCCCAAGGGCGTGATGCTCAGCCACCTGAACCTGTGCGTGGGGGCCATCAGCGTCGCGCAGTATCTCGGCAACACCAAGGAAGACCGCCTGCTCGCGGTGTTGCCTTTCAGTTTCGACTACGGTTTCAGTCAGTTCACCACGGCGTTCTGTTCCGGTGCTGCAGTGGTGCTTCACGACTATCTGCTGCCACGCGATGTCGTGACCACGGTGTCTCGGGAGAGCATCACGGGTTTGGCTGGCGTTCCCCCGCTGTGGAGCGCACTGGCTGCCCAGGAGTGGCCCGCCAGCGTGGCCGACCACCTGCGCTACGTCACCAATTCCGGGGGCGTCTTGCCGCAGGCCGTGTTGGGCAAGTTGCGGCAGCACTGGCCCCGCACGAAGGTGTTTCTGATGTACGGGCTGACGGAGGCGTTCCGCAGTACCTATTTGCCGCCCGAACAAATCGACGAGCGCCCCGACAGCATCGGCCAAGCCATTCCCAACGCCGATGTACGAGTGTTGCGCGAGGATGGCAGCGAATGCGCTGCCGGCGAGCCGGGGGAGCTGGTGCATTCCGGCCCACTGGTAGCCCAGGGGTATTGGAACGACCCGCCGGCCACGGCGGCGCGTTTCCGGCCTGCGCCGGCGGGCATGCAGGGCCAGCGTGCCGTCTGGTCGGGTGATACCGCTTGGCGCGATGAAGCTGGCTTTTTGTATTTTGCCGGTCGACGCGACGGCATGTTGAAGACGTCCGGTTACCGCGTCAGTCCGTCGGAAGTGGAGGAGGTGGCTTACGCCACCGGACTCGTGGGCGATGCGGTGCTGGTGGGCTTGCCGCACGAGAGGCTCGGGCACGAGCTGGTCTTGTTCGTGACAGCCACCCGCAGTGGCGAACAGAGCCCCGAGGCCTTGGCGCAGGCCTTGCGCGCGGCCCTGCCGAGGTATTTGTTTCCCGCGGCTATTCTCTGGCGTTCTGCTTTGCCGCGCACCGCGCATGGCAAGTTCGACAGGGTGGGCCTGACGGCAGAAGCGGCGCAGGCCATGCGAGGCTTGGCATGAGTCGTGGGCAGGAGAGCGGCGCGATGGGCGAGCAGGGCGCTGCGGGCACCGCCGTGCCGGCGTTGGCGCAACGTGCCGGACGAACCCCTTTTTATGTCTACGACACGGATGTGGTGAAAGCGCAGTTGGCTGCGCTGCGGGCGGTGCTGCCGCCTGAAGTGCGGTTGCATTACGCGCTGAAGGCCAACCCGTTTCCGCCACTGGTGGAATACCTGGCGCACCACACCGATGGCTTCGATGTCGCCTCTGGAGGTGAACTGGCCTTGGCCCTTGAGGCCAACCTGCCACGTGGCTTCGACATCGGCTTCGCCGGGCCTGGCAAATCGCTTGAAGAAATTCGCGCTGGCGTGGCGGCGGACGTGCTGTTCCAATGCGAATCCGTCCGTGAACTCCGTGCCATTGCGGCGGCCGGCGAAGTAGCCGCGGTTCGTCCGCGCGTGGCTTTGCGCATCAATCCGGACATCACGCTGCGCGGGGCAGGGCAGCGCATGGGCGGTGGCCCGCGTCCGTTCGGCATCG
>JBEGRA010000235.1:0-3654 GCA_041180705.1 Pseudomonadota bacterium
GTGGACGGCGTGGCGGCCGCACCGATATTCGGCGTGGTACCGATGAGCATGGGGCGCAGGTAGAGCGCGCCGGGAGCGTCCGGCACTTCGGCGCGGTTGCGGTCGATGGCGGCGAGCACCATTTCCCGCAACTGGGCCGCGTCGGGCTCCGGCAGCACCAGGCTGCGTGCGCTCTGCCGCATGCGCTCGATATGGGCTTCCATGCGGAACACTTTGACGGAGCCATCCGCGTGCCGGTATGCCTTGAAGCCTTCGAAGCAGGTGCTGCCGTAGTGCAGGACGTGGGCCGCCGGGCTGAGCTGCAGCGGCGCCACCGGACGCACGTCGAACGCACCCCAGGCGCCATCGTTGTATTCCGCTACGGCCATGTGGCCGGCGAGGATGCTGCCGAAGGGGGCGCTTTGCGCGGGGTGGTTCGCCATCGTCGTTCTCCTGCTGCGACGCCGGGCCTCCCGGCGCCGTGCCGTGTGTTGTTCCGGCCCGGGCTATTCCGCCATGAAAATGGTGGCGGGCTGCTCGAGCCGTTCCTTCAGTGCCTGGACCATCGCGGCGGCATCGAAGCCGTCCACGAAGCGGTGATCGAACGATGAGGAAAGGTTCATCATCCGGCGCACCACTACGGCACCCCCAACGACGACAGGCCGCTCCACCGCCTTGTTCAGGCCGATGATGGCGACTTCGGGCAGATTGAGCACCGGAGTGCTGGCAATTCCACCCAGCTTGCCGAGGCTGGTCACGGTGATTGTACTGCCGCCGAGCTCATCGCGGCGGGCAGTGTTGTTGCGGGCCGCGGCCGACACCCGCCGCACCTCCGCGGCCACCTGCCCGAGCTTGAGTGCTTCAACATGGCGGACCACCGGCACCTTCAGTCCGTCGGGCGTCTGCGTGGCCACGCCGATGTGGACCGCCGCGTGGCGCAGCACCACATTGCGAGCCGCATCGTAGTGCGCGTTGCACTGGGGAAACTCGCGCAGGACGCGTGCCAGCGCCGCCATCACGAACGGCAGATAGCTGTAGGCCTCTTCCCGCGGACGACGCGAATTCAAATGCAGACGGAGAGCTTCCAACGCCGTGACGTCGACCTCTTCCACGTACGAAAAATGCGGCACCGTGCGCTTCGCCTGCTCCATGCGCTGCGCAATGACGCGCCGCACGCCGATGACCGGAATCTCGGTGATGCCGCTGGTGGGTGTCGGCAGCAAGCTGCCTCCCACATTGGAGGCGGCAACTTTGGAGGAGTTACTGGTGGGAGCGAGCTTGCTCGCGACTTCCCCCGTCGCGCTGTGACTTGTGGGAGCGAGCTTGCTCGCGACAGTGCGCTCCAGGTCCACCCGCAGGATGCGACCGCCCGGCCCGGTGCCCACTACCTGATGGAGATCCACGCCGGCCTCGCTGGCCCGGCGCCGCGTGGCCGGGGAAGCCAGCACCTTGGCGGCGGGCAAGCTCGCTCCAACAGGAGCAGGGGCGGCAGCAGGAGCAGGGGCAGAAGTGGCAGTTTCAGTCGCGAGCAAGCTCGCTCCAACAGGCTGCCCCTCTTCCAACGCGAACACCGCCAGCACCGAGCCTACCGCCACGGCGTCACCGGGCTTCCCGGCGAGGCTGAGCACGCGACCGCTGACGGGTGACGGGACTTCGACCACGGCTTTGTCGGTGGACAGTTCGGCGAGTGGCGCGTCTTCCTGCACCCAGTCGCCCACCGCGACCTTCCACGCCACGATTTCCGAACTGACCGTGCCTTCGCCGAGATCCGGCACCTTGAACTCGAAGCGACTCATGGAGCTTCTCCCATCACGCGCTTCATCGCGTTCGCAACGCGCAACTGTCCGGGGAAATACTCCCACTCGAAGGCATGCGGGTACGGCGTATCCCACCCACCGACGCGCACGACGGGGGCCTCCAGATGCCAGAAACACTCTTCCTGGATGGTCGCCGCCAACTCACCGCCGAACCCGCCGAAACGCGTGGCTTCATGGACCACGACGCAACGCCCCGTCTTCTTCACGGAGGCCACGATGGTGGCGGTATCCAGCGGGGAAATGGTGCGCACGTCGATGATTTCCGCGTCGATGCCCGCCGCCTGCGCCGCGCCTTCGGCCACATGCACCATGGTGCCGTAGGTCACCACAGTGAGTTCGGTGCCTGCATGAGCGATGGCGCATTCACCGATGGGCAAACGGTAGTGGCCTTCCGGCACCTCGCCTTTCGCATGCGCCGTCCATGGCACCGCCGGCTTGTCGGGCTGGCCGTCGAACGGGCCGTTGTAGAGCCGCTTCGGCTCCAGGAACACCACCGGGTCGTTGTCTTCGATGGCGGCAATGAGCAGCCCCTTGGCGTCGTAGGGGTTGGAAGGCATCACCACTTTCAGGCCGCACACGTGGGCGAAGATGGCCTCGGGGCTTTGCGAGTGCGTCTGCCCGCCGCGAATACCGCCGCCGCAAGGGGTGCGGATGGTGACCGGAGCGGTGAAGTCACCAGCGCTGCGGTAACGCAGACGCGCCAGCTCGCTCACGATCTGGTCATAGGCCGGGTAGATGTAGTCGGCGAACTGGATTTCCGCCACCGGCCGCAGGCCATTCACCCCCATGCCCAAAGCAGCGGCGATGATGCCTCCCTCGGCGATGGGAGTGTCGAGCACGCGGTGCTCGCCATGCTTGCGTTGCAGCCCTTCCGTGGCACGGAACACGCCGCCGAAGTAACCCACGTCCTCGCCCAGCACCACGACGCTGCGGTCGCGCTCCATCATCACGTCCATGGCGGAGTGGATGGCCTGAATCATGTTCATCTGCGGCATGACGTCAAACTCCCTCGCCAGTGGCGGCACTGCCGATTTCGGCGCGCAGTGCTTCACGTTGCCGTGCCAGATGCGGTGGCAACTGTTCATAGACGTCTTCGAACATCAGGCCCGGGTCCAGCCGCGGCCCTTCGGTCAGCGTGCCGAACGTACAAGCGGTCTTCCACGCCACACTCACCTGGTCTTCCAGTTCCGCGACCAGCGCCGCATGGCGCGCGTCATCCCATTCGCCGAGCGCACACAGGTGCTGGCGTAGCCGCTCCAGTGGGCAACCAAGCGGCCACTGTTCCGCTTCGTCGCGCGGACGGTAACGCGAAGGGTCGTCGCTGGTGGAATGCGCGGCGGCGCGATACGTCACCAATTCGATGAGCGTGGCGCCGTGGCCCTTGCGCGCCCGTTCCGCGGCCCAACGGGTGGCCGCATAGACCGCGAGGAAGTCGTTGCCGTCGACGCGCAAGCCGGGAATGCCATAGCCCGGGCCTCGCGCGGCGAACGACGGGGACTCTCCAGCGGCAAAACCCTGGAAGGTGGAGATGGCCCACTGGTTGTTGACCACGTTCAGGATGCACTGCGCGCGGTAAGTGCTCGCGAACAGCAGCGCATGGTGGAAGTCCGCTTCGGCGCTGGAGCCTTCGCCAATCCAGCTCGCGGCAATATGGTCTTCGCCCTTGATGGCCGAGGCCATGGCCCAGCCCACCGCCTGCGGGAACTGCGTGGTGAGATTGCCGGAGATGGAAAACAGCCGCGCCTCGCGCGAGTGGTAGAACACCGGCAACTGGCGGCCCTTGCACATGTCGCCCGTGTTCGACAGCAACTGGTTCATGAGCGCCACCAGCGGCTGGCCGCGCACCATCTGCAGGCCC
>JBEGRA010000236.1:0-5929 GCA_041180705.1 Pseudomonadota bacterium
GGGACACCCCAATTATTCGATTTTGGAAAAAAGCGTGACAAGATTACGACAGGAACAGCGATTCCGCAAAAATGCTCGCAAGGGTCGCACCTCATCCGTTGCACCAAAACCACGCATGGCCTGCCAGCAGCTCCCGGAACCCGCATGAAGTCCCGCACCAAGACCTTGGCCATGCTCCTGGAGATTGGTCTCTTGGCCATGGTGCCAGCCGCCGCCGCGGACACCGCGGGCCTCCTTGAAGCGGGCCGCCGCCTTTACGAAGAAGGCGTGACCACCAGCACCCAGCCGCTGGTCGGTTTCACTACCGGCGGTGCCGAGTTGGCGGGCGCACGCGCCGCCTGTGCGCGCTGCCACCGCCGCAGCGGCAGCGGCGCCTTCGAAGGCGGCAACCGCATTCCGGCCATCACCGCACCCGCGCTGTTCGCCCCACCCGATCCGGCGACGACCCACCAACCGCGACTTCCCCCCGGCAGTACGGTTCAACCCTTTCGCGAACTGGAGCGTCCCCCCTACGATTCCGCCGCGCTCCAGCGCGCCTTGCGCGAGGGCATCGACGCCGCAGGCAAGCCTTTGCAGCCACTCATGCCGCGCTATGCGCTCGCCCCCGACGATTTCGCGGCCCTCGAGGCCTACCTGCGGCAGCTGTCCTTGGCTGCCTCGCCCGGCGTTGCTGGAAGAACCTTGCAAGTCGCCATGGCGCTGACGCCAGATGCCTCGCCGGCTGCCCGGCAAGTCGCCACGCAGGTGCTCAGTGCCTGCCTCGCCGAGCGCTTTCCCGAGACAGCCCCCAACGCGCTCCATGCGAAGCTGCAGGTGTGGGACCTCAAGGGCGCTCCCACCGAGTGGACTCGTCAATTGGCAGGCGCCCAAGCCGCGCAGCCTGCCTACGCCATGGTGTCCGGCGTCGGCGCAGCCCACTGGGCTCCCATCCAGAACTTCTGCGAAGCCGAGCGACTGCCGTGCTTGTTCCCAAGCGTCGACGTGCCGGGCACGCGAAGTGCTTCGCGCCACACCTTCTACTTTTCCGCAGGAACGGTGCTGGAAGGCGAAGTCATGGGGCAGTGGATAAACGCGCTGCCACCCAACGGCAGTCCCTCTTCGCGGGTAGTTGCCATCCGCGTGGAGGGTGACGAGGCTGCCGCTGCCGGCGTGAATGCCATGACCCAGGCCTTGGACTCTGCCCTTCGCGTGGAAGAGCGCCGCGTCGCGACGGCAGACAAAGCAGCGCTGCAGCGCGCGGTAGCCGGCCTGAACCCCGGCGATGTCCTAGTGCTGTGGCTACGCGCTCCTGATTTGCAAGCATTGAGTGCGCTGGCACCGGTGCTGCCACCAGCAAGGGCCGCAATCGCGTCCGGGTGGCTGGGAGGCGAGGCACTGCAAGCCACTCCTGCGGATTGGCGAAAGGTGCTGCATTTCTCCTGGGCTTTGGACCCGCCGCTGCGGCTCGAGCGCCGGATGCATGTCAATCTCCGCCCATGGCTGGCGGACAAGGGTTTGAGCGTGGCCCGCACGGAAGAGCGCGTCGCCGGCGATGCCCTGACCGCCTGCAATGTTTTCGTGGAGTCGGTGGCGCGACAACGTGGTCCGCTGACACGCGACAAGCTGGTGGAGCAGGTGGAGAACTACCCGTCCGCAATGGGCAATGCGATGGCGCCCGAGGCCTACCACCAGTTCAGTCTCGGCCCCGGTCAGCGCTTCACCTCGAAGGGCGCCTTCGTGGTGCGTTTTGCGGGACCCGACTGGCGCCGCCTGGAACCGGTCGGCGACTGGCGGGTGCCCTGAGGTAGGCACCCGCCCAACCGCGGCCGCGGTTACGGGATGACGCGGTAAGGCCGCATCATCTCGTGGTCCTCGTGGGAGAGGATGTGGCAGTGGTACACGTAGTCACCGGCACGCTTGAAGTTGACGAGCACGCGAGTGACTTCACCGGGGAATGCCTGCACGGTGTCCTTGCGGCCCGCTTCCCAGGCACCCGGTGCGCGCGTGGCCTTGGCGAGCGTGACGCCGGTCAGAGCACCACCCGTGGAACCGTCCGTCATGGTCTTCGCGACGGAGGTGAAGGTGAAAGCCTGGCGGTTCAGGATGCGGAAGTCCACGAGGTGCATGTGGATGGGGTGAGCGTCCACGGTGCAGTTGTAGAACTCCCAGATTTCCCAGGTACCCGCCTTCGGCGTTTCCGTCACCGGGTCCTTGTAGGTCATGGTGCCGTCGTTCGGCCCGGGCGCTGCCGTAGCCGCAATGGGAGTGGCGTTGCCCAGCATGGTCTGCAGACGACCAAAGCCATCCATCCCCTCCCACAGCAGAATCTTGCGGGTGGCTGCAATGGTCTTGCCGCGCGTGGTCACCGCGCCCAGAGGCGCCGTGGGACGCAGGTTCGTGGCGGAGCCCACCGTGGCGTTGCGCACCGCCGCGTTCAGCGGCAGCGTCACGTCGAAGGCCATCACCTGGTCAGCGGTGCCCGGAGTGATGGGCAGGCCGGCGGGGTATGGGGCCGCGGCTGAATTCACGAGCAGGAAGCGCGTGCCGGCTTTGACACCCGTGAAGTCCACGATGATGTCGTAGCGCTCGCCGGGGGCGATGGAAAGAACGTTCTTCGGCCCGCCCACCCAGTTGGCCGAAGGCACGGCCGGCTTGTCGAGGAAACCGAGCTCGTTGCCGATGACCGTGATGGCCGGGCCAGCGCGGTTGGCCGTGGTCACCAGTTTCAGGTCGTAGAAGCGCGAGTCCGAACCGTTCAGCAGGCGGAAGCGGTACTTGCGCGGCTCCACGGCCAGCACGGGCCAGGCCTGGGCATTCACCAGCACCACATCGCCGAAGAATTCCGGCAAATGGCTGGGGGCAACGGAAGTGGTACCGGCCGCCGGCGTGTCCGGGTAGAACAGGCTGCCGTCGGCGTTGAACATGCGGTCCTGCAGGACCAACGGCACTTCATACGGGTAGCTCGGCAGCACTGCACCAGTGCGTGCACCGGCCGTGCGCAGCGTGTTTTCGTTCGCGTCGCGCAGGAAATAAAGGCCGGCCAGGCCCATGTAGACGTTCGTGCGGGTGATGCCGAGCGCGTGGTCGTGGTACCAGAGATGCCCGGACTCCTGCGTGTTGTCGTACAGGTACGGCATCTGGAAGGTCAGGCTCGTCTGGTAGTAAGCGGGCGCGGGGGCAATCGTGGCGGGGGTTTCCCACTGGTCCGGCAAGCCGTCGGAGTTCGAGGCGGTATCGCCGCCATGCAAGTGGGTGGCCACCGGTACCGGCACGGTGGCGCCGGATGCCGGCGGGTTCACCCAATCCAGCGTCGTGTCCACGGGCATGGGGTTCGGCAGCAACGCACCGGTGCCATCGATCAGGTTGTTGATGAAATTGACCTGAACCGGCGTGCCCTGCGTCACGTCGAAGGTCGGGCCGGGGAAACGAGCGGCAGTCATCGCGTTGTCGCGATAGCCCCAAACGGTGGTGAGCGGACCGCCCAAACCGAGGTTTTGTTGAACCTGCTCGATGCGCAGATGGTAGACACCCGGGGTGGTGGCCACGGCTTTGAGGGCCGGCGCCAGCGGGTTCGGCAGCACGTTGGTGAACTTCGGAATAGCCGCGGCCTGAATGGCCATCGGCGACGGTGCGCCGAGGATATGCGCACGGCCTGTCTCGGCCATGGCTGTGCCGCTCTTCAGGAACCCCGGCAAGGTGTAGCTGGCGACCGCAGTGCCCAGCATGTACTTCAGAAATTCGCGCTTGCCGACATCGTGTCTGTTCATGGTACGTACCCCTGTACTTTGTTTTTTTCACTGCATTGCCAGCAGGGTCTCTGCCGGCACGAAACCGTCAACCCGCACCCAACCCGCCCCCGGCCCTGCCCGGTAGTAAGTGGCCACGGAATGATTCATGCGATCCGCACGCCAGGCCCCGAAGGCCCGCTGCACCCGCTCGCTGGCAGCGACCGAGCCTGTCAGGAACCGCCAATGGGAACTGGCACCGTGCTCCGCCGCGTATTCGCGCAGTCGCGCGGGCGTGTCGTGAAGCGGGTCTATGGACACGCTGTAGAGGCGCGCCTCGTGCCCCCGCGCACGCAACTGGCGATCCAGCCGGGCAAAGATGGCCGTCATCACGGGGCAGACCGCATCGCAACTGGTGAAGACGAAATTCAGGAAGACAGGGCCCGGCTGGCCCAAGGCCGCGTGCAACTCCACCGCACGCCCCTGCTCATCCTGCAGGACCACCCCGGACAGCAAAGCCGCTTCGACCTGAACGGGAGTGGAAGGCGCATGTGTCCCCGCACGCACTTCGGCTGTTGGCACAACGGCAGCGGCCGCCGCGGAAAACCATAGCGGCAGCAATGCACAAACCATTGGCAGGACCGCGGTCCAGCCTTTCGTGCAGCCCTTCATGACGAATCCCCTGCGCTCATCTTTTAGTGCGAGCGTCAGGTTGGATTATGACAAGACGCACTTCGCGCCGGCTTTCGATTTGACATAAAAAAAACCATAAGTCCGTGATTTCACCCATCCGGCGAAACCGCACGCCACGGCGCTTACGCCGGTGCGCGAGCGTACCGACCCCGTCTCGGCGCCTGCTGAAAATGCTCCTCAAGCAGTTGCAACCCCCCCATGACGCTTGAGGCAGGCCCCCATGACCAAGACCATCCGTCAACCCTTGCTCCCCATGCGCAGGAGCTTGCCGTTCGCGCTCCTTCTGCTGGCCACGCATTTGGCGGGCTGCGCCACCGCCGCCCGCGCACCCGCCATGACAGCCTCCGCGACAGCTGTCGCCAGCCTGAGCGCACCGGAGGCGCTGAAGCGCAATGTGACCATAGGCCCCGTCAGCGGGGGCCACGACACCAACCCGATGTGGATGTCGCAGGTCGGCAATGCGGAATTCCAAACCGCGCTGCGCAACTCGCTGGACGCCGCAGGCTTGCTGGCCAACGGCCCGGAGCCGGGCCGTTACGTGCTGGGCGCCGAACTGCAACGCCTGAAGCAGCCGGTGTTCGGCTTCAACATGAAGGTGACCGCCGTGGTGGACTACCACCTGCAGGAACGCACCTCCGGCCGGCGCGTGTTCGAGAGTGAGGTCACCACGCCGTACACCGCCGAGCTGGGCGAGGCTTTCCTGGGCGTCGAGCGTCTGCAGTTGGCCAACGAGGGGGCCATCCGCACGAACATCGAACACTTCATCCGGGAACTGGTGGAAAGTTTCAGCGGCACGCCCACCCCCTGAGAGCGAAGCTCGCGACAGGCCGCGGCGTCGCCGTATGATGCGGCGCCATGAGCCAGTTCATCCTTGCCCTCGACCAAGGCACCACCAGTTCCCGGTCCATCCTGTTCGACCATCACGGCAACCTCGTCGCCGTGGCCCAGCAGGAGTTCACGCAGCACTTCCCCGCTTCGGGCTGGGTGGAACACGACGCACTGGAAATCTGGGCCACGCAGGCCGGCACCATCACCGAAGTATTGGCGCGTGCCGGCGTGCAGCCATCGCAACTGGCGGCCGTGGGTATTACCAACCAGCGCGAAACCACCGTGGTGTGGGACCGCAGCACGGGCCAGCCCATCCACCGCGCCATCGTCTGGCAGGACCGCCGCACCGCCGAGACCTGCACGGCGCTCGTGGCGGCCGGGCACGAACCGGCAGTGACCGCTGCCACCGGCTTGCGACTGGACCCTTATTTTTCTGGCACGAAGCTGGCGTGGATACTCGACCACGTGCCAGGCGCACGGGAGCGTGCGGAGCGCGGTGAACTGGCCTTCGGCACGGTCGACAGCTGGTTGGTGTGGAACCTGACCGGCGGGCAGCACCACTGCACGGATGCCAGCAACGCCAGCCGCACCTTGCTGCTGACCCTGCGTACCGGCCAGTGGGACCCGGACATGCTCGGCCTGCTGCGCGTGCCGGCGGCGGTGCTACCCACGGTCGTTCCCTCATCACTGGACAGCCAATGGAA
>JBEGRA010000237.1:0-3330 GCA_041180705.1 Pseudomonadota bacterium
ACCGCGGACCTCTTCACGCTGCCCGCGCAGCTTTCCGGGCAGGGCATCTCCGGCCGCGATCTCATCCTCGCCGGCGGCGGCTTGTTTCTGCTGGTGAAAAGCGTCATGGAAATCGACGCGAGCCTTGAAGGCCCCGAGCAAGGTCCGTCATCGATTCGTGCTGCCGGTGCCATGTTGCTGGTGGTTGTCCAGATTGCCGTCATCGACATCGTGTTCTCGCTCGACTCCGTGTTCACGGCCGTCGGCTTAGCGAAGCACCTGCCCGTCATGGTGGCGGCCATCATGGCGGCCGTGTTCGTCATGATGTTCATGGCGCGCCCCATCAGCGAATTCATCGACCGTCACCCGACGGTGAAGATACTGGCGCTGGCCTTCCTCATCCTGGTAGGCGTGGCGCTCATCGCTGAAGGCTTCGAGGTGCACCTGCCGAAGGGCTACTTGTACTTCGCCATGGCCTTCTCGTTCGTGGTGGAGATGATCAACATCCGGATGCGCGCCAGGGCCGCGCGCCCGGTGGACTTGCACGGCCCGGAGATGCCAAAGGAGGGGTAGCCCGGCGTCCGCGCCATCTGCCGCCCCTCCGCCTGCATGAAAGAATTCCTCATTCTCGCGTTGCTGCTCGTCATCAACGCCTTCTTCGCGCTGTCGGAGTTGGCGCTGGTGTCTGCCAAGCGTTCGCGTCTGGAAGCCATGGCGAAGCGTGGCAACCTGGGGGCGCGCGTGGCCATCAGCCTGCAGCAGGACACCACCTTGTTGCTGTCGGCCGGCCAGGCGGGCATTACGCTTACGGCCATCCTTACGGGTCTTTATTCCGGTGCGGCTTTCGCCGACGACCTAGCGCTCCACTTGGCGCAAACGCCGGCATTGGCCCCCTACGCCGAGCAGCTCGCCGCAGGTTTGGTGGTGTTGCCGGTGTCCTATCTTTCGCTGGTGCTGGGCGAGTTGGTGCCGAAGCGCATAGCGCTTTCCAATGCAGAACGGCTCGCCATTCTCACAGCTCCCGTCATGGCGGGCTTCGCGCGCATGGCGGCGCCGCTGGTCTGGTTGCTGCGCAAGAGCACCGATCTCGTCGTGCGCATCCTTCCCGGTAATGCGGCGCCCAATGACTCCGTCACCGACGACGAGTTGCGGGCACTGCTCGCCGAAGGCGCCAGACAAGGCGTGTTTCACGCGGCGGAGCAGCGCCTCGTGGAAGGCGTGCTCACGGTGGCCGATGCCAGCGTCGAGTCCATCATGGTGCCGCGGCCGGATGTCATCTGGCTCGACCTCGACGAGCCCGTCGAGAAGTTGTGGCAGGAAGCGCGGGCCAGTGGCCATGCACGCTTCCTGGTCGCCCGCGGTTCCCTGGATGAGCCTGTCGGCGTCATCACTTTGGCGGACCTTGGCGAAGCCGCTCGCCGCGGCAGCGTGGAGGAGGGGCGTGACATTGCCCAACCGCTCATGGTTCCTGAAACGGTTTCCGTGTTGCGGCTCCTGGATGCGTTCCAGCGCTCGCCCGTTCATCTGGCGGTCGTCACCGACGAATACGGCGATGTGCGCGGCATCGTCACTCCCATCGACATCCTGCGCGCCATCGCGGGGGGCATGCCCGACATCGGCAGCCGCGAGCGTGCCGAAATGGTGGCGCGCGAAGACGGTAGCTGGCTGGTGGATGGTCACCTGCCGGCGCGCGAGTTGGCGGCCGCGCTCGACATGCCCGAACTGGCAGGCGACGACTACCACACCACGGCCGGTTTCGTGCTGCACCGTCTGGGGCGCATCCCGCGCGCCGGAGACCGTCTCACCTGGCGCAATATCGAGGTTGAGGTGGTGGACATGGACGGCCCGCGGATCGACAAGCTCATCATCAAACGGCGCAATTGAAGCGCTGCGTCCGTCGTCACTAGCGTCATATCCTTCTGGCGGCAGTGGCCGCGGAGACCCGCATGGACTCGCATCAATCCCGTGAACCCCTGCCGAAGCTGGCGCTTGCAGCGCTTGGCGTGGTGTTCGGCGATATCGGCACCAGCCCGCTCTATGCGTTGCGTGCCTGTCTCATGGCGGCTGGTGAGACCGTTCCGGGGCCTGATGCCATCCTCGGGGTGCTGTCGCTCATTTTCTGGACCATCGCGCTGACGGTCACCCTGAAGTACGTGTGGATCGTGCTCAGGAACGACAATCGCGGTGAAGGCGGCGTACTGGCCCTCATGGCCCTGCTGGCCTCGCACCGTTCGGCGCTCTCTGCCGGGGCCATCATCATGATGGGCGTGGCAGGTACGTCCCTCTTCTTCGGCGACGGCGCGCTCACGCCGGCCGTGACGGTATTGTCGGCGGTAGAGGGTCTGGAGCTGGCTTCGCCCGCCTTCACCTCCTGGGTCGTACCGATCACCATCTGCATTCTGCTCGTGCTGTTTGCAGTGCAGAAGAATGGCACTGGCAAGATCGGTGTGGTGTTCGGGCCCATCATGCTGTTGTGGTTCTTTACGCTGGGTGGCTTGGGGCTGTGGAACATTGGCGCCCACCCGGCGGTGCTTCAGGCCGTCAACCCGATGTACGCCGTCTCGTTCCTGCTCCACCACAGCGGCGTGTCACTCGCGGTAATCGCCGGTGCCTTCCTCACGGTGACGGGGGGTGAGGCGCTCTATGCGGACTTGGGCCATTTCGGGCTCAAGCCCATTCGGCTGGCGTGGTTGTCCGTGGTTTGGCCAGGCTTGCTGCTTTGCTATTTTGGACAGGGTAGCTTGTTGCTCGAACATCCGGAGGCCTTGAAGAATCCCTTCTACCTGATGGCTCCGGGAGATCTCCTGTTGCCACTCGTCTTTCTTGCGGCCGCGGCCTCCGTCATTGCGTCGCAGGCGGTCATCTCGGGTGTGTTCTCCATCGCACAGCAGGCGCAGCAGCTGGGTTTGCTCCCGCGCATGGCGACGCGGCAGACTTCCCAGGAGGCCATCGGACAGGTTTATCTTCCGGCCATCAACGCAGTGCTCTGCGTTGCCGCCATTGGCATCGTGTTGGTATTCCGTTCTTCAGAAGCGCTGGCGAACGCTTACGGCATCGCGGTTTCCAGCACCATGGTCATCGAAACCTTGTTGCTGGTCGTGCTGCTGCGCGCGCGTCTGGAAGAAGCTTCTTCGCTGCCGGAGAGTACCGCGCCGGGTGCCAAGGCGCCGCCCGCCTGGATGCTGGCCACCTTGGTGCCCTTGGCACTCATCGACATCCTTTTCTTCGTAGCCAACGCCGAGAAGATTCCCGCTGGCGGCTGGTTCCCGCTCGCCTTCGGCGGAATGGTCTATCTGGTGATGAGCACGTGGCGCACTGGTCGCGAGATCGTCACGCAGCAGTTGCTGCGTC
>JBEGRA010000238.1:0-2980 GCA_041180705.1 Pseudomonadota bacterium
AGTCCCCGTCCGTGGCCTGGTCCATGGGGCCGAAGAAACTGATGCCCGCGTTGTTGAACAACAGGTGCACCTTGCCGAAGGCCGCGACGGTAGCAGCGGCGGCATTCTTCATGGCCTGCCGATCCGCCACGTCCACCACGAGGCCTTCAGCGGTAATGCCGCTGGTGCGCAACTGCGCCACCGCGGCATCCAACGGCTCCTGACGCACATCCGCCAACATCACCTTCACGCCTTGCGCGCCGAATACCTTGGCGAGCCCCAGGCCGATGCCGCTCGCACCGCCGGTGATGAACGCCACTTTTCCGGAGAGATTCTGCATTGCCTCATTCCTTCGCGGCCGCCTGGCGCTGAGCCAGCTTGCGGTCGCGTTCGTTGCTGTAGATGGGGTTGCGCAGGACGCGTGCTTCCGCAGCGACGCGCTCGGGGGGCGGAGGCGGCTCGCCGTGCGGCACGGAAGCCAGAATGGCCTCGTAACGCTCGCGGATGCCTTGCTCGTATTCGGGGTGCGACAGGATGTAGAGGTCGTTGTTGCGAATGCCGCGCAGCACCCGCTCACCCACCTCGAGCGGCGTCATGCCGGCCGGCAGCACGCGCGTCTTCATGAACTCCTCGCGGGCCGCAAGCTCGCCGGGCCGCAGCACATAGCCGGACTGCGCGAAGTGCGCCGGGCGCGTGTGTTCGGCCTCGTGGATGTTGGTGTTCACGAGACCAGGGCAAAACACGGAAGCACCGATGCCCTCCGGCCCGAGTTCTTCGCGGAGAGCCTCCATGAGGCCAACCACGGCGTGTTTGCTGGTGTTGTACACGCCGGCGTTTCCGCCGCAGAAAATACCGCCCATGGAAGCGGTACTCACCACGTGTCCGCCTTCGCCATGGGCCCGCAGATGCGGCAGGAATTCGCGAACGCCGTTGAACACGCCGCCGAGATTCACCCCCATCACCCAGTCCCAGTCGTCGTAACTGGAGGCGGCCACGGTGCCCATGAAACCGATGGCGGCGTTGTTCACCAGCACGTGCACCTTGCCGAACACCCGCACGGTTTCGGCGGCGGCGGCGGCCATGGCCGTGCGATCGGCAACGTCGAGGCGTACCGGATGCACGGCGGCACCGGCCAGCAAGGCCATCGCCTCATCGAGATGGTCCTGACGGATGTCCGCCACCACCACTTTCATGCCGGCGGCGGTGAAGGCCTGCGCCATGCCCAGCCCCATGCCACTGGCACCCCCAGTGATGAAGGCCACCTTGCCTGTCACGTCCTGCATTTCAGCAAACTCCTGCCTGTTGCCGGACGAGGATAGCCCCCGCTTCACGCCCACGGGCGCGCGGGGAGTCGCACCAGAGTTCACGCGCGGTCGAGTCTCATTCGTCGCCCCGTTCCATCCTCAGCCCCTAGAGTGCCGCCGGTGCGGCCGTGCCAAGGGACAGGACCGGGAATGTTGAAGCTCTATCACTGGGAGCCCAACGCCAATTCGGGCAAGCCGATGCTCGCGCTGGCGGAGAAGGGAGTGGACTACGAGAGCCACTACCTCGACCTGCTGTCGTTCGACCAGCACCAGCCCGAGTACCTGGCGGTGAACCCGGACGGCACCATCCCCGCGTTGGTGCACGGCGACCTGGTCCTCACCGAATCCACGCCCATCATGGAATACGTGGATGAAGCCTTCGACGGCCCGCCGCTGAAGCCCGCCGACCCGGTGGAACGCTGGCGCATGCGCTGGTGGATGCGCTTCTTCGACGCCTATTTCGCACCTTCCATGTCGATGATCGGTTGGGCAGTGTTCGTGGGCCCGGTAGCGCGCCAGCGCGACCCCGAGGTGCTCCGCGCTGCCATCGACCGCATCCCGCTGGAGTCGCGGAAGATCGCCTGGCGCAAGGCCCTGTTTAACGAATTCACACCGGAAGAGCTCGCGGAATCGCGTCGGCGCGTGCTGTTCTGCACGGACGTGCTCGAAGCACACCTGGCGAAGCACACCTGGATTGCCGGCGAAACGTTCTCGCTGGGAGACATCAACGGCTTCAATCTGGGCTATGCCCTGCCGCTGTCCCAGCCTGACCACTGCAACGACGCGCGCACGCCGCACATCATGGAATGGCTGCGCCGCATCTATGAACGCCCCGCCACCAAGGCCACCTGGGCCAAGGGCCGCACCCCCATGGTGCAGCGCGTGACCTTTCTGGAGCGTGGCAACACCAACACCGACGCGGCGGCCGTGCAGCGGTCCGTGCTCCCCGGCAATGCGCCGGGCTGGAAGAAGCCATGATCGAGCTGTACCACTGGGAACCCAACGGGGTCTTCCTGAAGCCGCTGGTGACACTGGCGGAGAAAGGCGCGGCCTACACCAGCCACTGGTTCGACCCGACTGCCTTCGAGCAGTTCGGCGCCGGCTTCCCGGCGAACACCGAAAGCGCGCTGCAACTCGAGCGCGAAGGCCCGCTGCTGGTCGTGGCCGACGAAGTGCTGTCCAGCAGCTCGTTCCAGTTGGAGTTCATCAACGAAGCCGTACCCGGCCCGGACCTGTTCCCGGTGGCTGCGCACGACCGCTACCGCGTGCGCGCCTGGGCCCAGTATCTCGGGCTCGGGCTCGGCCACGTGGTGTCGGCGCTGGGCTGCGCCCGCTTCCTGCGCCCCGTGCTAGCGGCCAGGGACGGTGCGGCGCTGCGCGCGCAGTTGGCCGCCATCGAACCGCTGGAGCGGCGCAATGCCTGGCTTGCCGTTCTGGACGGTGCCGTGGACGAAGCCGCCTGGCAGCAGCGTCTGGTGGCGCCACTGGCCCGCCTGGAAAAGGCACTCACCGGCGCGGACTGGCTGGCAGGCCCCACCTATTCGCTGGCGGACATCGACGCCTACGCGCTGGTGGCCCCGCTGCGCACGCTCGCGCCAGCCAGGGTGAATGCCGCGGCCACGGCGGGCATGGTAGTTTGGATGTTGAGAATAGTGTACTGCAGTGACGTTAGTGTATCTCTTATGCGGTCTTGTTGT
>JBEGRA010000239.1:0-4600 GCA_041180705.1 Pseudomonadota bacterium
GACGCTGCCGCACGGCCGGCCTTGCCGCAGGTGCGTGCTGCGCTGGAAACACTGTTGTCGGAAGCGCCACTGCTGGGCGATGGCCCCGCTGCACGGGACGTGGCTACGCCGCCGCCGGTGGTGTTGCCGCCGGACGCGGTGGCAGGAAGCAACGCGAGCGAAATTGCCCCGGCCCCCGCTTGGCGCGTTGGCGGCGAATGGGAAACGAACCTGACCGCCGCACCTCCCTGGTGGAAATCGCCGACGAAGTTGGCAGTGGCGCTGGTGGGTGCCGCTGCCGTGGTGGGTGTGCTGTGGTGGCACCCGGCACCGGTCTCCGTGAACGCCGCGCGGTCCGCGTCCGCCAACGATGCTGGCGGTGTTTCCGCCAAGGCGGAAGGTGCCAGCGGCGCAAGGTCCGAGGCACCGACACGGCAGGTCGGGGAGGCTGCGCCGAAGGTGCCGACGGACCCGGCGGCGCTGGCGCGCATGGCCGCCGCGAAGTCGGCAGCGGATGAACAGCGTGATGCCTACCGACGTCAGCGCGAGGCGCTGGCAAAACTCCCCGTCGCCGCCTGGGCCGAAGCGGCTTGGGCGGAGGCGCAGGCCGTCGATGCCGCCGCGCAAGCCCGCTACGACAAACTCGATTTCGCCGGTGCTGGCACCCAGTGGGTCGACGGTCTGCGTCGCCTGCGTGCCGTGGGCGCCGCGCGCGCGCCCGCCTTGGCCGCGGCGCTCGCCGCCGGGCAGGCTGCGCTCGCCAAACCCGACTCCCGCGGCGCCGCGACAGCGTTCCGTCAGGCGCTGGCCATTCAGCCCGGGCACGCCGGAGCAACGGTTGGCTTGAAGCGCGCGCAGACGCTCGACGAGGTGGTGCACTTGCTGGACGCGGCCCGACTGGATCAACCGTCGGGACGAATCGACGCCGCGCAAGCCGGGTATCGGCGTGCGCTGGCGCTCGACCCAGCCACCACCGCCGCGCGCACGGCATTGGCTAGGCTCCAGCAGCAAGCGGGCGAGGCGCACTACCGCGGTTTGCTGGCTTCGGCCTGGCAGCAATTGGGCGCCGGGCGTCGCGAACAAGCCCGCACCTTGTTCAACCGTGCCGGCCAACTGCGGCCCGGTGCGCCCGAAGTGGCGGAGGGGCTGGCGCAGGTGGACGCGGGCAACCGCAGTGCGCAGTTGGCTGGTCTGAAGACCCGCGCCGCCAATGCCGAGCGCGCCGAGCGTTGGGCCGAGGCCGAGGCGCTCTATGCGGAAGCCCTGGGGGCGGAGCCGGGCGTCAGTTTCGCCACCGAAGGGCGCGAGCGGGCCGGGGCGCGGGCGCGTCTGGATGCGCAGTTGCAGGGCGTGCTCGATGATCCTTCCCAGGCGTTGCGGCCGGCCCTGCGGCAGATGGCCCGCGTGTGGCTTGAACAGGCAGGCCAGCAGCCAGCCCCGAAAACGCGGCTGCAGCAGCAGGCGCTGGGGGTGGCGCGCTTGGTGGCAGCGGCGGAACGTCCCGTGCGCCTTGTCATCCAGTCCGACGGGGAAACGCAGTTGACGGTGTTGCGCACCCGTCGTCTGGGTGGGGTCAGCGAAGCCACGGTCGAGGTGTTGCCCGGTCGGGTGGTCGTGGTGGGAACGCGTCCGGGTTATCGTGACGTGCGCCGCGAGGTGGATGTGCAGCCGGATTCCACGCCGGCGCCGCTGGTGGTGCGTTGCGAGGAGCGAATCTGATGTCGGGACCCGTGCAGCAGGTGGTCATTCACGAGCCGTTGGGCGAGCGCGTCTTCGCGTCCGCCGAACTGCCGCTGACCTTCGGTGGTGCCGGGGCCCATGTGCTGTTGCCGGGGCTCGCGGAAGGGCAGGTGGCTGCGCAGCTTGGCGTGCATGAAGGCCGTGCGTTTTTTCAGGCCGTGGCAGGCGCTTGCCAGTGGTGGCGCGCAGGCGCTCCCGTTGAGGGCGCGGTGTGGCTGAATGCAGGCGAGCGGCTGGAAGCGACGTTGGCCGATGCCTCGGCCATGGTTCAAGGTGGAGCTCCCCATCTCGCATCACGCGCTTTGGCCACGCTCGTGGTCCGCGAGGACTTCCCGCGCCTGGTGCTCGACTGCCTGCATGAGGGCGGTGCGAACGTGACGCCGCCGCCGGTGCTGGAAGGCGCGGCGCTGGAAACCCTGGACACCGCCGCCGAAACCGAACGCTGGATCCGTCCCGTGCCATTTCAGGTGCCGGTGGCTGCCGGTGCGCCGAGCGCCTTGCCGGTGAACGCCTCGCCGCGTCCGCGTTGGCAAATGCCAGCGGCAAGCGTGGCGGGTGCGCTGGTGTTTGCCGTGCTGGTGTTCTTCTTCGGCGCCGGTGCCGTGCAGGTGCGTGTCGCGCCCGACCTCGCCCCCGATGCGGTCGACTTCCTCGGTACGCCGCTCGACTTCGGCTTCGGCGCCAGCCAGTTGGTCTGGCCCGGAAAATACACGGTGAAGGTGAAGAAGGCCGGTTATCTGGATGGCACGGCGCAGGTCACGGTGGGCCGCGAACCGCAGGTGCTGCGCGTGGTGCTGGCGAAGGCGCCCGGCGTGCTGGTCATCGACACCGGTGGGGTCGCCGGCAAGGTCAGCGTTGCGGGCGCCGCTCCAGTGCCGGTGCCGGGCCGCGTGGCTGCGCCGGCGGGTCTGCAGGAGCTGGTGGTGCGCGCGCCGCGTTATGCCGATGCGCGCGTGAAGGTGGACGTGGCGGGTGCCGGCGCCGAGCAGGCGCTGCAGGTGAAGCTGGAGCCGGCTTTCGCTGCCGTGACCTTCGAGTCGAGCCCAGCTGGTGCCACCGTGAGTGTGGATGGCGATGTGCTCGGGAAGACGCCACTGAAGGTGGACGTGGGTGCCGGCCATCGCGACGCGGAATTCCAGTTGGCCGGCTATGCGTCGTTCAAGGCAGCGTTCACGGTCATCGCGAGCGAAGCGCAGCGTGTGGGCCCGGTGGTGCTGCGTCGCCCGCCGGCCGTGGTGGAAGTGGTGTCGGAGCCCGCAGACGCGCAGGTGAGCGTTGGCGGCCAGTTCCGGGGCCGTACGCCGCTGGTGCTGACGCTCGCTACCGAACAGCCGCAGTCCATTGCCGTCTCGCGGCTGGGTTACACCACCGCGGAACGCACTTTGCGGCTCGCACCGGGCGCACATACGCGCGAGCGGGTGGTGTTGCAGCCCCAGATTGGTGAAGTGGCCGTGAGTGGCACGCCGGCGGACGCGCAGTTGCTGGTCGATGGCGTGGCGCGTGGTGCGGCCAACCAGTTGTTGCGTCTGCCGGCGGCTCCCGTGCGGCTGGAGATTCGTCGCGAGGGCCTCGAGCCTTTCACCACCACCCTGACGCCCCGCGCCGGGTTCCGGCAGGAAGTGAAGTTCGCCTTGTTGTCGGAAGCCGAGCGCAAGGCGGCGGCACTGCCGGCCCTGCGCCGGACTGGCTTGGGGCAGGAACTTCGCCTGATGCCCGTGGCGACCTACACCATGGGCAGCCCGCGCCGAGAAGCCGGGCGCCGCAGCAACGAAGCGCAGCGAGTGGTGGAACTGCGGCGGCGCTTCTACCTGGGCGTGAATGAAGTCACGAACGCCGACTTCCGCCAGTTCCGGAAGGAGCATCTGTCCGGTGTCTACAAGCAGGAAACGCTCGACCTCGACAATCGTCCGGTGGTGAATGTTTCCTGGGCGGACGCCGCTGCCTTCTGCAACTGGTTGTCGGCGCGTGATGGTTTGCCCCCTGCGTACGTGAATGGCAACGAAGGCCGTTTGGTTCTGGCCGAACCCGTGACTACCGGCTACCGTTTGCCCACCGAAGCGGAGTGGGAACTGGCGGCACGCTGGGACGGTGCAGCACCGCGCGCGAAGTACCCCTGGGGTAACGTGCTGCCGGTGGCGCCGCGCAGTGGCAACTATGCCGATGCCGAAGCGGTTTACCTGACGCAATCCGTCATCCCCGACTACACCGATGGCTTCCGCACCACCGCGCCGGTAGGCAGTTTTGCGGCGAATGCCTTGGGCCTGCGTGACCTCGGCGGCAACGTCGCCGAATGGACCACGGACGTGTACCAGGTCTATGCGGATGGCGGCGACAAGGCCGTGGATCCGGTGGCCCGCGGTGGCAACACGCAGTGGACCTTGCGTGGTGCCCATTGGCTTTCCTATGCCCCGGGTGAGCTGCGTGTGGCCTGGCGCGACAACAGTGGCGGACCCCGCCAGACTCTGGGCTTCCGCCTCGCGAGGTATGCCGAATGAACCGGACGCTGAAACTCGCGCTCGCTGGAGCCGCCATTGCCGCAGGCGTGGCGCTGGTGGCCGCGGCGCAGACGCCGCCCGTTGCGGCGCCTGCCACCGTGCCGGCAGCAGTGCCTGCGCCTGCTGCGCCGAAAGCAACGCCAGCCGCGCCGACTGCTGCACCCGTAGCGCCGTCGCCCGAACGCTTCGAACCCACGGACAAGGTACGCGCCGACTTCGACGTGTCCTTCCCCATCGATATCTGAACCCGCAGGCCAAGCCATGTAAGCAACCAGCAACCGCAGCCATCTGCTCTTCGAAACCCTCGCCCTCATCGCCGTGTTCGTGGTGGTGCACGGTTTCTACACGGCGTTCGTGCGCCCCCAGGCGGTAGCTACGCTGGCCAT
>JBEGRA010000240.1:0-15705 GCA_041180705.1 Pseudomonadota bacterium
TGCCGCCTTGGCCAGCCAATGCGTCACCGTGCGCTGGGTGCATGCCTTCACAATGACGCCGTCCTGCATGACCGCGTTGCTGATGCCTGAGATCCCGCAGAAGTAGATGCCCTGCTTCTCAGATAGAAACACCTGTCTGGGGTGCATTGCGACGCGTCGCGTCCACCACGTCAGGCCGCCTCGGTAACGCTTTACCTCGACGTGCAGCGCCGATTGATTCGGAGGCTCCGGCATCACGTCTGCGGTTGCCTTGCCGTGCCGCTGCGCTGACCGAATCCACTTCGTCCCTGTCAGGGCAGACATGACCAACGCGGCTTCCAGTTCGCCGTTCTTGCCCTTCCGCCTGCTCTTTGCGCTCATTGCCTTGGCTCCCACGACTGCTGGGCCGGGTTGAACTGCTCAGGTGCGTCACGGTCCTGGCGAAGCGCCGTCAGTCCTCGGTAGTCGAATCCGAATCCTGCTCGAGCAAAGGCGCGCCGCGATTCCTCGTAGGCCTTCCAGGCGGCGATCTGCACCAGCACCGCGTCCTGGTAGGCCTTGTGGGCGTCGTGCATGCGCTGCTTGAGCTCGTCAAAGGTCGGCACCGGCGGGCCAAGCGACGAAGTCCCGCCGGTGCCGTGGACCACGCGGTCCGTATGTTCGTCCCCTGGGTCGCTCATGGCTCCATCCCTTCGCATTGACACAGCAGCGCGTGCATGGCGTACAGGCTGATTCGCTGTCGACGGTTGGCCACCAGCGACAAGTAGGTTGGCGACAAGCCGGTGGCACGTGCAAGCTCACGCAGGCTGCGCCCCTGCTTCGCCATCTCGACCGCCCTTGGCCCATGCCATTCCAGAGCGATGCGGTCGTACTCGGCGTGTGCGGCAAGTTTGCTCACAACAGCAGCCAGCGCCT
Source organism: Pseudomonadota bacterium (assembly GCA_041180705.1). GTDB lineage: Bacteria > Pseudomonadota > Gammaproteobacteria > Steroidobacterales > Steroidobacteraceae > CAIOHZ01. The sequence continues at coordinate 895 of JBEGRA010000240.1, forward strand.
TCGTTTCCTTTGGCGCAGTCGTCAACATGACCGCTGGTTTCAGTTTGCGGCTGGTTTGATTGCGAGTCATGCCGCCACCCTCCCGATCTTGAGGCGGAACGCGAGCACCGCCACGCGGTCCCGCACGTCCGGTCCGATGCCGTCGAGCTCGGCCTTGAGCACTTGGTACGGCGGGACGCCGCTGTCGCCCCACCGGTCGCACAGGGAGCCCCACCACCGGCGCCAGTCGCCCGGCGCCACGCCGAGCTCTCCCAGGACGCGGGTCACCACCCGCCGCTGGCACGTCGCCAGGTGCTCGGTGTCTCCCGGCGCCCAACGGCGGATGCGGCGCTCGGCCTCGGGATCGACACCGTCGAACGGATGGTCGCCACCACCCTTCGCCGCCTTGGGCGGCGGGTGGTTAGTTGGTTGGTTAGTTTGTGAGTTAAGATCCCTGTCGCTCCCTGCTACACCACCTGTCGCTGGCAGCGACACCACCTGTCGCTCCCTGCGACACCCTGCTGTCGCTCCCTGCGACAGGTGAAGCACGTAATTCAACGACTTGCCCCACCCTTGGGTCTGCACGACTTTCTTCTCGCGCAGGCTGTGGATGGCCCGGTTTACGGTGGTGCGGTGCAGTCGCGTCTTGGCCGCCAGCGCCGCTTGGGATGGAAAGATGCGCTTGCCGTAGTCGGCCAAGGCGAGTAGGACCAGCAATTCCTCGGCGCTCAGACAAGGCGCCAAGCGCCATACGTCACTCGGTTGAGGGCTGGCCATCACAGCACCTCCGTGATGTCATAGGCGTCCTCGCAGACCGGACCCTTTGGTCCGTCCCGCAGGATCAGCTCGACCGTCTTGCCCTGGAGCTCGTCGTTCGACAGCGGCCTGAAGCTGGTGAACTCGCTCCCATCCTCCAGGGCAACACGCCAGTACGACTTGCCGCTCTTCGCCACGTGCTCGGACACGGCGGCGCAGACGCCGGAGACCGTCCTTGTTGCCTTCTCCTGCGTCGGCGCCTTGGATGGGGCCGGGAGGCGTCTTGGCGCCTCGGACGCGTCCTGAGCCGTCGTAGGACCGTTGTCGGGCATTTCCTCAGACAGGCTTCCCTCAGCTCCCACCAAGGCGGTGGCCCATCCCATCACGCCCTTCAGGGCGCGGCCGGTTGCCCTGGTCGAGGCCATGCCCATACGGGCGAAGTGCGGCTTGCGGCTCCAGCCACGCTCGTCATCAAACACGGCCGAGATCCCGGTCGCCACCACGACGCCCTGGAGCATCACGGTCGCCACGGCCTCCCAGCGGCCCGGGACGCCATCGTCGCCCCTGGCGATGTAGCGGCAGGTCGACGTGCCCGTCGTGTAGCCCAGGCTGGTCGCCATGGCCTGGGCTCCCGCCACCTTCAGGTAGCGCTTGCCGTCGATCACGTCGATGTAGTGCTTCTCCACCACGTCGCGGACGGCGGCGATGGCGTCGCGGGAGCGCTTGACCAGCTCGGCCGGCGGGATCAGGGCCAGCGCCGTTTCGTTGGTTGCGTTCACTTGGCACCTCCCCGCGTTTCGAGGCGCTTGAGGTCGGCCATGCGTTCTTCGAGCAGCATCTCCAGCTGCGCTCGAACGGTGCGGCGGTTCTCCACCGCCATCTTGGCCACGTGCCTGTAAATCTCGTAGTCGATCCGGACCGGAATGGTGCCTGACGCAGACTGTCTCATCTCGCTACCCCTTGAGTAGGTAGCGCGGCGTCAATAACCGGTCCTGCCTATGTGTGTTCTGTAAAGCGAGAACAACGGACCTTGCAGATCATTGACCTTCGATGCACCGCGCTACGGATGCATCATATCGACCAGCGCCCGTAATCTCTGCATTTTTCGCTGGCGATTCTGCTCGGTCGTTCTGGCTTCGCAAGCCATCCGTAACCTGTGCACCGCCCACGTGTTATGCCGCCCCAGTTTGATGCGCCAATCCCATCCGGCATGCGGGTCGCAAGAAAGTTCCCACCGGCGAGGCTCCCAATCATCGTTGCGAACCATCCACCAGTCGCCCCGGCAGGCGTCAACGCGTCCCAAGGATTCCCGGATGGATGGTTCCATGAAGCAAGTGTAGCATGGAAAGCATGTGGCTAGGAATCATCGTGGGGCTGCTGGTTGGATACTTGCTGGTCAGAGATGCCGTTTGCGCTGGCATGCTCCGCGCCTGGAAGCTCAAGGAGCGCCAGGACGCTAAGGCCGCCAAATCCGCGCCAACAGCCTCGCCAGCCACCCTGGGGTCGCCGCGTCCAGATGCGCCGCCCGCCGTCGGCAGTTCCCGCAAGGCTTGATGCCGACGGCGGTGGTTACGGCTTTTGCGAGGTCGCCCAATCCCTTGGGCTTTCGCCGCCGTCCGCACTTGACCTCCACCAACCGGCCGGCGGCGCTCACCTCAAAGCAGGCCGTCTTGGCCTCCCCCTTGTGCTCGTAGGACACCGTCAGCATGTCCTGGTCACCGTGATGGACGCTGGCGGTTGCCAAAGGGTCGGGATGCTGCCGATGTACGTCAGGCCGTCCGCGGCGCAAACGACGCCACCGCCCAGGGTGCATGGCGCAGTCGATCCGCCGGTTGGCGCGAGCGTGTTGACCGCCGGCGGGTACTCACACCGCACCAGCCGGTACGTGCCCAGCGCCGTGTACTGGCCCGCACCGTTGCGACGCGAGTAGTAACAGACCCAGGTCCTGGTGAAGGTGAACGTCTGGTCGATGGACTGGCACGGGTCAGGTGGCCCGAAGTCATCGAAGAACTTGTACGTGAAGCTGTCCGTGTAAGTGAACTCAACGCGCACGTAGCTTCGGCAGTCATTGGCGATGCCTGGCGGCACGGCATTTGTCCAGAAGCACGTCGCGGGGTTCCAGTAGAGCTGGGAATAGACCTCAGTTATGGTTACTGCGCCCGTTTGGATGTCCTCGACCGTCGCCGGGTCAGGAGGGTCCAGCTGCGGAAGGAACGGCGAATTGCAGCCAGCCCATTCGATGTTGTGCTTCCCGTCCGCGTATGGACCATCCTGGTCCACCATGGCGTCGCACATGTCGCCCACCTCGCACACGCCAAGGGACAGGACGCTCAGCGCCAAGGCCTTGCGCCGGTATTCGGTGCGTCCGCACGTGCCACGCATGCACTCCAGCACATGCGTGGACACCTGCAAGGCGCCCTTTCCTGCGCTGTCCGGGAGGATGTTGCCGACGCTCAGTTCGATGCGATACTGCGGCGCCGCGCAGGGCGACACCGGGTCCGGGCATTCCGGGCACGGGATGGCGCCCGGCTCGGTGCTACCTCCGCAGCAGCATCGGCGCTTGCTCACTTCGCGTGCTTCCGGCACCACCAGAAGCCCAGCCAGGCACCGGCTGCCAGCACGACGGCGATCACGACCAGGGTGGAGGCGAAGTTACTTTCGGCGAGCATTGGCGGCCTTCTTCGGGTTCTTGGTGCGGAACGTGGCGCCCAGGGAACAGCCTGCGGCGAACGCGGCGGTGACGTTGATGATCATCACCAGGATGAGGGTCTGCTCTGAGGTCATTGGTATGGCCTATTTCTTGAACCTGTACACCACGGCGACGGCGCAGCCCGCGATGACTGCGACGGAAATGAACTTGGCGGCGCCCCAGACGGGCGACTCGTCATCGGAAACGTATGCGAGGTTCTGGTGGACGGCGGCGGCGCTTTCCTCGATCTCGGCAAGCTCTGCCGTCGCGGCGTCCAGGTGCTGCCTGGCGCGGACGGCCGCGCCGCGCACGTCGTTTGCCTCATGGGCAATCGTCGCCGTCGCGGAGGCGCATCCTGCCAGGAAGATGGCAGCGGCAGCGCGTTTCATGCTGGCACCCATTCCTCCGTCGCTTCGTCCCAGACCCAATGGCCGGTGTTCGGGTACGGAACAGGAGCTTCCCATTGGCAGGTTGCCTCATCGAGCACCCAGCTTCTGTACGGCCTCGGCGGGATGAATGCGTCTCGGACCTGATCGTATGAATAGCCGATTCCAGCGTAGTTCTTGCGGGAACCGCCGTCGGCCCATGTTTCAAGCCATGTGCCTCCGATGTTCGCCTCGCACCAGGCAATGCTTGGCGCGACGATGACCTGGACGACAACAGCGTTTTCGAGCTTTGCAGCGATCATGCCGTGAATGTCCCGCTGGAGGTGAGTGTGTGGGTGGTGAATCCGCCAGCCGTGCTGGTTGACCACGTTCCCGTAAATGCCGCCGTTGCGCTTGCATCGCCCGCGTATCGGATGACCACCACGCCGCTGCCGCCGTTTCCGCCTGCGGAACCCGTGCCGGAGCTCCCGGTGCCGCCACCACCGCCGCCTCCTCCCGTGTTGGCCGTTCCAGCAGCTCCTGCAGACGGCGAAGATCCGCCTGTGCCGCCGTTGCCACCGCCGCCGCTGCCGCCTGTCCCGGCAGATTGCCCGCTGGTCGCATAGATGCCGCCGCCACCGCCGCCGGCATAGGTGACACCGTTGTAGGTCACTCCATTGCCACCGTTGCCGGTTCCAGAGTTGCCGACGGCGCCAACGGCAGACATACCACCGCCTCCACCTCCACGGTATGGAGAGTTACTTCCAAGACCGTAGGCGCCGCCATTGAAACCGATGCTTGCCGTGCCACCTGTTCCACTCGGCCCACCACCAGCACCGCCGCCGCATCCGCCTGCCCCTCCGTTCGACGCACTTCCAGTACCAGCGCCACCTCGACCACCGCCGTAGGCCACCGACATCACGCCGAACGTACTGTCGCCGCCGACGGTGCCGACGTTGTTTCCAGCCGCGCCTCCAGCGCCGCCGCCGCCGATGGTGACGGAATAAGTCACGCCTGGGCTCAACGTAAAATCGTCATCTCGAACAAGACCGCCGCCACCACCGCCACCGGCTGCGTAGTTGTTCGTCTGTCCGCCGCCACCACCACCGCCGCCGCCGACAACAATGATTTCGGCCGAATAGTCAACAGCTGCTCCGGATGAAATCGCGCCGCGTCGAAGCATGGAGCCCATCATGGGATTGCCTCTCCCGTCTGGAAGGTCAGGTTGCCGATCTGAAGGTTCTCGGTAGACGAGTTGTTGTCTGCCCAGATTTGCATCTCGCAGAACAGCAGCTCTCCGAGGAGTGCCGTCTGTGCGCTTGTCCAGGCAAACGACGCGGTTCCGCCGCCTGCGCTCACTACGGTTCCGCTGACCGTCGCCAAGATGTCTTCGCCAGCCTTAATGCTTGCCTTCGGCGTGTAGCCGGTCCAATTGAAGTTGTTGGCGTTGAGGTCGTGGACGTGGATCGACACGTCAAGCGCCGCTCCTGGGCGCACGACGGTCGGTATCTCTGGCAAATAGGCAAACGTCAGCACGGCTAGCCCTCACTCTCGCAATGGATTGGGTTCGGCCTGTCGAAGTACGGGAACACGATGCCCTTCCTGTCGTAGACCACCCAGACGTGGACCTTGGCCGACAGCGGGGACAGCGGCCATGCACCGGATGCGTACACGCTGCCGACGGGCCCGATGGACGATGCAGGGGCGCTCAGGTCGTTGCAGTCCGCAAGGCCCGCCACGTTGTGCCACTCGCGGATGTTGACCGCCTCGGTGTAGGTGAACCGGTCATCCGTAGGCTGGGCAATGCCGCCCGCCACGAACGGATCAGGCACCCAGAGCTTCAGGGAGTACCGCCACCGGTTGGTGGCCCCTGTCCAGGCAACGCAGGATTCCAGGGTGCAGAGCGCCTGGGCAATGACAGTTCCGCGCACAAGCTGGCGCTGCGCCCATTCGATGCCCTGCCTGTTGGTGCCGACGGACGAGGCTGCATCGGTCCAGCCGTTGCAGACCACGCGGTTTGCCTTGCCGAAGAGACCCTGCGAGAAGATGGGCCGCATGTACGTCATATGCGGGCGGGTCTCGCCTTGGTGAGCTCGTTGTAGACCTCGGTCGGCAGGATGCTGCTCCAGGTCACGAAGTCCGGGTACGGCTGGTACCAGCCCACCTTGTCGGCCTGGAGGATCTGCTGCCCGGCGACCGTGATGCCTGGGAGCAGGATCGGCGCACCGGTGGCGTTCGGGAGCGGCAGCTGCTGGAGGTGGTAGATGTCATCAAACACCCAGACGTGCACCAGGCGCCAGCGTTCCTCCTCCAGCGTCGCCTGGCAGCCACGGTAGAGGAGGCTGCCCTTGACGAAGCCGAAGATGGTGTCGGTGTTGCGCTTCCCCTGGGCCGACACGAACGTGGCGAAGGATGGGTCGGTCGCGGTTGTGCTTGAGGCCGTGGTACGGTCCCAGGTGTATTCGAGCTGGATCGTCTGCTGGGCGATCTCGCGCTGGCGTGGGTTGCCATTCCAGTCCACCTTCGTGCCGCCCATGTCGGATGGCGGGTACGTCGGGGAACCGTCCGTCGGCAGCGTTGTCCAGGTGCGGTACTGCTCAATGGTCCTGGTGCCAGCCGTCCGGGTCTGCCGGGCCATGTAACCCTGCGACAGGAAGCCCACTTCCATCGTGCTGTAGACGGCCGTCACGTTCCAGGCGTATGGCATGGACCTTTCCGGCGTCAGCGTGACCGAGCGGCAGACAAAGAGCTTCACCCAGGCGTCGCTGTTGTGCAGGTCAGACAAGGGACGGTCGGACGGCTTCGGCACCACCGCGTTTGCCAGGACGGTGCCGTCGCCGGGATACGGGTCCGGGTCCGTAGTCGCCACCCAACGCAGGAGGTACTGGCAGGTGACAGACGTCTCGCTCTGCGGCTGGCCGAGGTTCCACGTGCGGGAGTCCGGGCGCTCTGCAATGGTGACGGTTCCCATTACTGGCCTCCTCCGACGGCCTTGGCGATCTGGCGCAGGTACTCGGTCTGGCGCTGGTCCTCAGTCTGCATGCCGCGTCCAGGGGCGCTTTGCTGATAGGCGTAGTTGCTTGCATTGACCAGTTCGCCGCCGGTGGTGGAAATCGCCTGTCCGAGGCTTTGGACGCCTGTCATGATGTTGCCCTGGGTCAGTTGCTCGAAGGCGGCAATCCCCATTCCGGCGCCTTCGGTAAGCACGTTCAGACCGGTGCCCATGTTGGCCATGAATCTCGAAAGAGCGCCCATGCCTTGCACGATCTGAGCTTGGTTTCGCTCCATCCGCGACGCCTCGCCGAGCTTCGCCGCTTCCTGCGCCTGGGTGGCCTGCACCGATCCTGGCGCCAACGCGGCGGCGATCCGCACGTTTGCGGCTACTTCGGTCGCCTTGGCCTGTGCGGCCGCACCGGCTGCTGCGCCGCTGTACTTCTTGGTGATGTCGTTGAGCTCGGTGAACCGCTTGTCCACGGCCGAAACCACCGTGCGGAGCATGTCCATGCCCATCTGGGCCACGTTCAAGGCCGCCGAGATGGACGCAGCCGTGGCGGTGCGCCCGGCGGTCTTGTTCAGCTTCGCCAGCTCCGTGTTTGCAGCTGCGACGCCCTTCGTGACGCCACGTGGGTCGAACTCTGCCCAGATGACTGCCTTGAGCGCCTTGTCAGCCACGGAGGTCTCCTAGCAGCCAGGGCATGATCTCGGACGGCCTCCGGCCGGTGACCGCGCATGCGATGACGCCAAGAAGGTGCTCCTGGCGTTCCTCGCACGTCATGTCCGATGCCAGGCCGATGTCCATGGTCATCCTTTGCTCTGGGCTTCCGACGCGCCAAGCTCTGCGCTCGGCGCGACTGAAGGGTGGCGCGGTCTGTTGACCTCCGCGATGAGCTCTGCGGCCAGCTCCGCGTCGAGCTGGCCAACGTCGGCACCGGCGGCGAACAGCGGCGACCCGTCCGGCATGCTCAGGCACCGGGTCCACCAGTATGGGTTCGCGGCGGCGTCTCGGAGGTCGGCCAGGACCGGTCGGCGCACGACCACCGTGCCGAGGCCGTCGATTTCGACGGTCCTCGGCGCGGCAGGCGCGACCTTGGAGGGATCTAGGGGCATCAGGACGCCCGCTCGAACGTCAGCTCCCACGTGGCGGCACCGGTGCCGTCGTCGGTGAGCGTGGCGCTGGTGATGATGATGTTCCACGACCCGTATGCCTGGCTGCCCTGGTCGGTGTAGGTGAACGTGAGCGTCGCGGTCGTGGTGACCGCGTTCGTGAGGCTGGTCGGAAGGATGTGCGCCCGCAGGGCGTTGTCCACCGTGCTGTCCTGCCTGTAGAGCGTCAGCGACCCGCTCTGCCGAGCCCGGCCCGCGGCGCGCTTCTCGATGTAGTCGCCGAGCTGCGTCACGTCGAGGGAGGCGCGCTCCTGGGTGATGGTGACGGAACGGCAGGCGACTGCGCTGGTTCCGCTGAAGGCGACCGTACCGCCGTATCCCGCAATGAGTGCCATGGCTAGGTTTCCTGTAGTTGGAGGTTGAGCGTGATGGTGCCGACGCGCTCAGCGTCCTGCTGGCCGTCATCTGGCGTTTCGGTTGACATGGCGACGGTGAAGCCCGTCATCACCAGGCTGAAGCCGTTGGACGTGCCGCCGGTCATGATGTACGTGCAGACATCGTCAACCATGGCGGCCACGTCGGCAACCGAGTCGGCGACGCAGACCACCTCAATGGTCGCGTTCCAGAGTTCCTTGAACGCAGGAAGCGTCCCGCTGTAAGTCATGCATTGCACCAGCTCGCAGCTCTGCACCTCGAACACGATGCACGGCGTGGCCTGAGTCGCCTGGCGGATGCCGACGAATACCGGGTAATTGCCGGATTCCACCGCGCCGTAGCAGGCCTTGAGTGCGTTGGTGAACGACATGTCAGGCCTTCAGGACGGACTTTGCCGCCGCAAGGGTTTCCAGGACAATGGCGTCGCCGATCTTCCCGATGTTCGAGGTGGCGAACGTCGTGCTGATCCGGCGACCAGCCACCCGGCCTCCGGCGTGGTGGTTGAAGCCGTTTTCGAGGAGGTGCCAGATGCGCTGGCGGCGCCCTGCCCTGGCTCCACCCTTGTTTCCGTAATGGACGCCCATCCGCAGGCTCAATGGAGCCGTCGGACCGGACCCCTTGCGCCGGATGTCCAGGCGCGTCGCCGAGGCGATGGCGCGCCGGTGCGTCGGCTTGCCACGGAAGGCCGCGTTGCGCCAAAGGGACCGCAGCGTCTTCAGGAACGGCGTCATGGCGCGGCGGGCGCCCGTCTTGCGGACCCGCTCGTTCATCTGCGGCGACAGGCCTTTCAGGACGGCCCGCAGCCTGGCATCGTCCACCTTGACCTTGACGATGTTGCTCACGGCACCACCTCCACGGCCTCAATCTCCAACCGCCGGCGGCGCTGGTCGCGGTCCCAGCAGGCCCGGACGTTGAACGTCCTGGTCGTGCCGTAGTCGTTCCAGAGCAACCGGCTGCGGGCAGAGATCGACGGGTGCCAGGACGCCAGCATGCGCCAGTCCGTGCGGACGGACACGCCGCGGTCATCCATGACCTCGTTCGTGGCGGCGACCTCGACGTGGCAATGCACGATGCCGACGGTCGCCCAGGTCTCGTTTGGCTGGCCAAAGGCATCGACGCCCGGCGTCGGGTTCTGCACTTCCATCGGGATGCGGAGCATCCCGGCTGGAACGTGCCCAGGCATCAGCCGACGGCCTTTCCGATCATCTTGCAGATCCGGTCCCAATAGGCGCCCGCCAGGGCGACCGTATCGTCGCCGCGGCTGGCTTCGAGCTCCGTGGCGCGCTGGAGCAGCGCCATTTCGACCAAGTCGCTGAACGGCGTCGTGCCGCCGACGTTCATCGTGATGGTCACCGGGTAGGACACCGTGATGGTGGCCGACACGTTGTTCGTGTCCATCTTGGCGTACTGGATGCCGTTGATGGTCGTGAGCTGGAGCGTCTGCGTGACGCCGCTCGAATCCACCACCGTCACCGAGTTCACCGGCTGCCGTTCGAGGCGCAGCAAGGCCTCGTCGTTGTTTGGTTCCTCGGGGACGTACTGCGTCCTGGACACCGCATCCACGCACCAGCCGGTGCGCTGCTCGAGCTCTGCGGCCGCCGACGCCCATGCCATGGCCAAGGCCGCATCGTCGTGCTGATGCGGCTTGCGGGCCCATGCCCTGAGCTTGGGGAGGTCGAGCGGCATGCTGTCTCCTCAGCATGGGGGCACCCCGCGAACGGGGTGCCCCCAGCCTCTGGGGGGAGATGACCTATCAGGCGTTCGTGACCTGGAGCTGGACCATGGCCTTGCCGCGGGTGAAGGCGGCATTGCCCCATCCAAACCCGCGGAACACGATGCGGGCGCTGTTGGCCGCGGTGAGGTCGTCACGACGCATGGTCATGCCGCCCCATTCGCGGATGGCGTAGGCCTCGGAGAAGTTGCCCAGCAGCGCCACGACGTTCTTGCCGGTGGTGGCCGTCGAGGAGTGCGACGGGAGGTAGTCCGTCACGTACACCGGCAGGCCGAGCAGGAAGCCCGAGGCGCCCTGCGTGAGGCCCGCGTCCGAGCTCGGGACGAAGATCGGCACGTTGCTGCCGCTGGTCGCTGCGCGGATGTCGGCCACGGCCGCGTAGAAATCCTTGGGCAGGATCCACGCCGAGGACCCCCAGTATGCCGCCGGGAGCGCGTTGTAGCGCATGTCCATGAGCTTGGCGACCGTTGCACCGGCGGTGACCGCCAGGGCGCGGGTCGTGCCGGTGGAGGTCGCCGTGGTGGTCTGGGTGGCCGACGCCTGGACGGTGAAGAGCGCGTTGCTCGGGCCGTTCGTGACGCCCGTCATGTAACCCGCTTCCGTCATGCGCGAGAACTGGCGCATGAGGTTGTCCACGACCTCGGCCTCGATGTCGAAGTTTGCGCTCTTGATGAGCTGTTCGGACACCTGGGTCTTTGGCAGGATGGGGAGCGGCTTGAGGGACACCTCGGTGAACGTCGGGTCGATGTCGGTCGCGGCCGTGGTTGCCGTGTCCTGCGGGCTCCACGCGTTGGTGTAGTGGGTGCCCGACGTGCCGCCCGGCTGGAGGTCGTTGTAGCGCAGCGTCGCGTCGCCGCGGGCCACCGTGCGGTAGTCGCAGACGGTCCTGGCGATGCTGGCCGTGTTGAGGTACTTGTAGATGGTCTCCTCGACCTGCTTCGGGATCAGGACCGACGAGCTGGCCGTGGTGATGAGTTCGCGGAACTCCTCGACCTGGCCGCCGCGCATCCAGTTGATCCAGGCGTCGCGGTATTCCGGGCGCGCCCGCTTCTCGTCCTCGCGCTCGCGCACCTCGGTCTTCGCCTTGGTGGTGATCGCGTGGCCCGCGAAACGCTCCCGCAGCTCGGCCGCGGAACGCTTGGCGTTCAGGTCCTTCAGTTCGTCCATGAGCTCGGTGGCGCGGGCCTCCTGCTCCATGCTGATCTGGTCGTTGGCCAGGATGGCCTCGACCTCGGTTTCGATGGCCTTGCGGCGCTCAATGATCTCGGTCTGCTTCATCGGAGTGTCCTCAACCGCAGACGCAGCCGGACGAGTGCCGGGCTGTAGGTGCGTGCTTCGGCGTGCGTCTGCGGATACGCGCCGGTTTCGACAATGGAGACCTCGCGGAGGTCAACGTCCAGGAGCGTGCGCTCGGAGCCCTTCCAGGCGTCCTTCCGCACGTGGAATCCAAAGGACATCTCGGTGAGGACGCCCGCATCGACCAGGGCGCGCACGTCGCGCGCCCGCTGGGTGTCGGGGAGGTCCACCTCGAATGCCAGGCCGCGTTCGTCGGAACGCAGCTGGAGCAGGCCGCTCTTCGTGTTGGCCAGCAGTTCGCGCCGGTCGTGGCCGACGAGGAGCTGCACGTTCGACGCCAGGCTGCGCTCGAAGGCGCTCGGCGCCACGCGCTCCACAAACGGCTGGCCCTTGTTGACGCCGGGGAACGCCAGGACGTGGCTGGGAGCGTCGTAGACGGCCGCATAGCCGCCGAGCTTCGTTCCGTTGCGCTCAAACTGCGTAGTACGGGTCTCAAGCATTGAGGTCGCCCTCCGCGTCTGGGTTGCCCTGCATTGCGGCCGAACCTCCGGGCATCGACACCGTCGGGGTGTCCAATCCGGCCACCGGCGGCAGGCCAAGCGCGTGGCGGGCATCGTTTGGCGACATCACGCCCGCCAGGACGAGCTTGCTGTAGCTCATGCCCTGGTCGCGGAGGTTGCCGCGGGTTATTGGGGTCACGTCGAACCGGACATGCTCGCCGGGACGGCAGAGCTTGCGGGTGAGCTCGGCCTCCCAGGCGGTGGTCCACGCCGCGATGGCGCCGTCCGCGTAGGCGCGGGCAGTCTCGGCCTGACTCGACAGCGCGCCGCCACCCTGCTGGAAGAGCATTTCCGGCGGGACGCCGAATGCGCGGGCGATCTCCTGCACCGAGAACCGGCGCGATTCGAGCACCGTGCTCGAGGTCTCCTGGCTGATGCGCTCGGCCTTCATGCCCTCGCGGAGGATGAGCGGCCTGCTGGCGCCCTCTGCGGTGGCATGCATGGTCTGCCAGGCGTCGCGGATTGCCTGCACCGTCTGGTCGCTCATGGCGCCGGGGTGCATGATGGCGACCTTGCCCATGCTGCCCGTCTTGACGAGCGCCGAGTGCGAGGCATCCTGGTCGGCCGCGAGCTCGAAGGCGGGCTTGGCCGCGTCAATCGGCGACCGGAACCAGCACGGCTGGCGCGGGTCCGGGTAGCAGCCGACGTGCAGCACCTGGTCCTGCTGGAGGACGGTGTCGTTCACGCGGTAGGTCATCCCGGTGTCGGTCAGTTCGCCGGTGAACGCGTCTGCGGGCACCGGCTGGAGCTCGGCGACGGTGCCATCGGATGCGCGCCGGATCAGGGCAAACCCGTTGCCGCGGGTCAGGGCCACCGACGTGGCAAACCGCCGCAGCTCGTAGCCGCTCTGCCACCGGCTGGCGTCGCCGTTCATCAGCATGGCGACCGGATGGTCCGCAATGCGCTGGCCCTCCGAGTCGTACACGCTGACCGGGAGGCGGCCGATGTCGCCGGAAATCAGGTTAATGGCGCGGACAACCGCCGGGATCGACTCAAGCGATGCCCGCACCAGCGGGTCAGGCGAGCTGAACCACGTGATGCCGAACTTGGAGCGGAAGATGCGCTCGAACAGTCCCATCGGCGCGGATGGGAACGGAACGCCCCGATTTTGCAACCGGATTTCCCAAGTGTTCAATCACCCAATCGGGCAGCTGCTGGCCGAAATGCCGGATGCCTCGCGGACCTGGTGGTGCTCGAGCAGCAGCGCGGCCATGTTCCCGGCGACCACGGCGTCGGTGTTCCCGGCGCTCCTGCCCTTCACCGGGCGCGTGTTGCCGACGTTGTCGCGGATCAGGCGCACGGCGTTCAGCGCCGAACGTAGCACCGGGTCGGGTTCGTAGAAGAGCTGCTTTGACCGCAGGAGGTCGCACCAGACCTTCCATGCCGGTGCCATGGTGCGGATCGACTGGTCCACGGGGATGATCGGCCAGCCCCTCTCCTGCCACCGCCGGATGTCCCTGGCCTGCGCCGGGTGCGGGTCCACGCCGATCTTCCGCACGTCGTAGCGCTTCATCAGGGATTCGAGCTCGGCCTCGACCACGGCCATGTCATGCCATTCCCCAGGCATGCGCCGGAGGTGCCCCTGCTCTACCCAGGCGCCCAGCGGGCACTTGCTCCGGCGCTCGTCGAGCTGGATGTCCGTCCCTGCCCACCAGGAGATTGTACGTGCCCGTACAAGCGTTCCGTCCACGACCATGAGGCAGAGGCTGGTCAGGTCGAGCTGCGCCCCGTAGCCGCCCCTGGACAGGTCAATGGCCACGACCGCCGGTGCGCCCGCCAGGCGGTCCCAGTTCACGACCTCGCTCTGCCGGTCCAGCGTTCCCAAATCCAAGTCCGTCGTGGCAATCTCGTGGTACCGGCAGGCGATCTGGGTCTCAAACTCCGCGATCTGCACCGGGTCACCGGATGCCAGCATCGTCCTGGCAGCGGTCTCGATGTCGGCGCGCTGGGTCGTGACGCCCAGGCTCGGGTGCGCCTTGGGCCAGGCGTTTGGGTCATCAGCTGCATCGTCCTGGTCGAGGCCGTACAGCAGGGCAAACCAGCCATGCGGCAGCTGCTCACCCTGGAGCAGCGCCCGTTCGCAGGCGTCCCAGTACGCCCAGATGGGCATCGTCCGCTGCTCGGGGTCAGGCGTCGAGATGGCGATGCATTGCGCCTTGGGGTTCTTCGAGAGACCCGTCAGCAGGCGCCCGACGCCGTGGCGCATGCGGGCCGCCTCGTCCATCAGGCACAGACGATCCATCCGGCCGTCCAACGCCTTGTCGGTGCATGGCAATGTAGTAAATACTGCATTCCCGTGGGTCACGCGCCCAGGGATGGCGATGGTCGTGGCACCGGTCGCCTTCCACTCAACCCCGTCCGGGTCCGAAGCGTTCAGGGTCTCGGTCATCTGCCGCATGCGCTGCCAGACGATCTGGGACAGGCGCCCATCGGGCGCCGCGCAGCTGAACGACAGGCGCTTCTCTGGGTCGGACAAGCCGTACATCAGGTGCCCGGCCGCGGTTTCCGTCTTGCCGTTGCCTTTGGCCATCACGACCAGGACGGCCTTCCAGTACGGGAAATCCGTGCGAACGCCCTCGACCAGGCGGCGGGCGCCGTGGACCACCATCCCGAGCAGGCATTGCCACGGCTGCCACTCCAGCGCCGTGCCCGCGCCTTCTTCGACGCCCTGGCCGCACTTGCGGGCGAAGGCCCGCACCGCCTCCGCGCCCGCCTCGTCCCACCAGATGCCAACCGGCTTGACGCGGAGGTCGAGATACCGCCGGCAGGCCTCGCGCACCCGGAGATTGGCGACCACCGTGCCGTCCACGACATCCCTGGCGTAGGCGTCGGCTAACGACGCGCAGCTCGGAGGCGGCTTCTCGGCTTTCCGGCTGCCCTTGGGCTTTTTCGTGG
>JBEGRA010000241.1:0-7542 GCA_041180705.1 Pseudomonadota bacterium
GGACTGTCCGGCGCTCAGCCCCTGCGCATCCGCAGGGTCCACCTGCTCTACCGTTTGCGGCGTTGAGGCCAGCGCCACGGCGAGAGCATCGGAAGCCGGCAACTCGGTGCGCTGCCCTTGCCCGATGGCGGCGCAACGCGCCTCCCAAGCGTGCACGGCACCGAAGCCTTCGAGCAACGCAGAAGCCTGGTCCGGCAAATTCTGCCGCAACATCCAGGTGAACGGCCACGCCTGCACATCGGCCAAGCCGGGGCGCGCCCCCATCAGGAAGGGACGCCCATCCGCGAGTTGCTCTTCCAGCAGCGCCGCGTGGGCACGGTATTGCGCACGCGCCTGCGTCAGGTTCGCGGCAGCTGCGTTGAAGTCGATGTCGGGAAACAGGTGCTCGCGGTCCTTGCGGAACTCTTCGGGCCAGAACGGCAAGGCCACCCCGAGCACGATACCCAAGGCGGTGCGAAAGAAGGCATCTGCCGAACGCACCATCATGCGTTCCATCGCACCATTCACCACCGGCACCAGCAAGGGCTCCGGCAGCAGCCGGTCCAGTTCGCGCGCGATCAGTTGCGAGTCCACATAGACGTCGCTTCCCACCTGCAGCACCGGCGTACCGCGGTAGCCGCCCGTCAACGCCATCATCACGTCCTTCGGCGGCATCATCGGCATCTCTACCGAATGGTACGCAGCACCCTTGATGCCCAGCATCATCAGCGCCTTCTGCGAAAACGGCGAGGCGTCGTACTGGTGGAGAATGAGACTCGTGGCAGTTGGTGCGGCTTGCATCACTTTTCTCCGGTGGCAGGGTCGGCTTCGCCGGCATGACGGCGGCGGTGTCCATCCACGGTGGCCGCCGTCTGACCATAGAGGTGGGTATCGCCCACCTCGTCGGAATGCCGCACGCGACCATGCAACATCGCGCGCTTCACGGCCGGGCGAGCGCCCACGGCTTCATGCCAGCGCTTCACGGCCGGGAAATCTTCGAGCGACTGCCCTTGCCAAGCGTGGTGCACTATCCACGGCCAGCACGCCATGTCGGCAATCGAATAGTCGCCGGCGATGAATTCGTGTTTGCGCAACTGGTGTTCCAGCACGCCGTAGAGGCGGTTCACCTCGTCGGTGTATCGCTTGATGCCGTAAGGAACCTTTTCCTTCGCGAATTCGCGGAAATGGTGAGCCTGCCCCGCCATGGGCCCCAACGCAGACACTTGCCAGAACAACCATTGCAAAGTCGAGTGTCGACGCATCGGGTCCTGCGCCAGAAACTTTCCGCTGCGCTCGGCGAGATACAACAGGATGGAGCCGGATTCGAACAGCGCGAGCGGCTCATCAGGCGTTTCCCTGTCGAGAATCGCCGGAATCTTGTTGTTGGGGCTGATCGCCAGGAATTCCGGCGTGAACTGCATGCCGCGCGTGATATCCACGAACGTCAGCCGCCACGGCAGTTCCATTTCTTCCAGCGCAATGGCGATTTTCTGCCCATTCGGCGACGGATAGAAGAACAGCTCGATCATGCGCGCTCCACGCGGTATTGCGCACGCGGGAAGTGCACTACCACTGTGCCCGCGCGCTCATCGTGCCGCTGCACGGCTACCTCGTGCAGGGTATAGCCGTACAGCGTGCCCACCACTGGCGTTTTGCCGTAGTCATCGGGAGTGACGCGAACCGTGTCGCCCGCCTGCAGGCCAAAATTCTCGGCGACTTCGTCACGCAAGACGATTCCCTCGCCCGCCAGCGGCGTGGCGGCGCGCGCCACCGCAAGCGCATCTTCGGCGGAAAGTTCCGTGCGTTGACCATGACCGATCGCCAACATCCGGTCGGCGAATTCTCGCACCCGCGGAAACGGCGCCAGCACCTCGGCAGCGTTGGCCAGATTGCCGCGCACCATCCACACGGGGAAATACGCGCCGATGTCCGCCCAGCCGGCGCAATCGCCACCGAGGAAATCCGTGCCCGCCCCCAAGGCTTGCTCCAGCGTGTCGAGCTGGCTGCGCAGTTGCGTGTACATGTGGGGCACGTCTTCGCCGAGCCGCGAGAAATCCATGAAATTGAAAAACGCCTTGCGGTCTGCGAGCAAAGGCTCCGGCAGCAACCCCATGTTCGTTCCCATGGCGAGCGCGGCGCCCGGGTCGAAGAAACTGCGGTCTGACCAGCTGGCCAGCGCCTGCGCCAGCCCGCGCGTGGCGCCCGGGAACAGCGTGGGCTCCGGGAAGCGACGCTCGAGTTCGAGCGCGATGAGGCGGGTGTCGCAGTAGATATCCGCGCCGATCTGCAGCACCGGGGTGCGGCGGTAGCCGCCGGTCAAGGCGACGAGGTCGGGCTTCGGCGGCACCATGGGAATATCGACGGACCGCCAGGCGAGGCCTTTCAGCCCGAAGACCAGCCGGATTTTTTCGGCGAAGGGCGACGGATCGAAGTGGTGCAGGATCAAGTCAGACATGGCTCCCCCGGGACCCCCTAGCCAACCTCGATAGTACAGACCGGGCGGCAGAAAAAAAACAGTCAGGCTTGTTTCTTTCAGCGAAGGGAGTCCCCTATACTCGGTGCAGCCAGCGGCCTCGGGCCGCGCGGTGTTTCTTTGCCGGAGGTTTTCCCGTGTCCACGTCTGCCAACAGCCCGTCCCGCGAAGAAGTCATGGACCTGCTGCGCGCCGGGATGCAGTACGAATTCGGCCGCACGGCACCACCGGCCGGCTTTCCGCAACTGCCGGTCATTCCGGCTGGCCGCTACACGGACCCGACGTTCCTGGAACTCGAAATGTCCGCGATGTGGAAGCGGTCGTGGGTGTATGCCTGCCACATCGACGAGATTCCCGAGCCGGGCCATTTCCTGTTGTTCACGCGCCTCGGCTCGCCCGTGCTCATCGTCCACGGCAAGGACGGCGTGGTGCGCGCCTTCTACAACACCTGCGCCCATCGCGGTGCCCCGCTGGTTCAAACCCCGTGCGGCAAGGTGGAAGGCCTGGTGTGCCAGTACCACGGCTGGACCTACAGCCTCGACGGTCGCCTGATGAACTTGCGCGACAAGCGCGACTTCGTCGGACTGGACATGAGTTGCCATTCGCTGGCGCCGGTGCGTTGCGAGCGCTTCGGCAACTGGATTTTCGTGAACGAAGACGCGAACGCGCCGACGCTCGCCGAAAACCTCGGGCACATTCCGGGCTTCTTCGAAGAGCTGCAGCCGGCGCAGACGCGCTTCGTGCACAAGAAGAGCTACCACGTGAAGTGCAACGTGAAGGTGCTGCTCGATGCCTTCCTCGAGGTATACCACCTGAAGTCCATCCACCAGAACACGGTGGATCGGTTCCTCGACCATCGCGGCACCACCATCCAATTGTGGGCGGGTGGCAATTCGCTCATGTTCACGCCGAATCGTCGTCCCGATTGGGACGACCCGGGTACCCGCGGCATGCCGAAAGTGCCGGGCGTCTCGGAAGTCATCGCCAAGAACAACCCGTCGTTCATGGCCTACCCGAACCTCGTGACGCCGGTGGCGGACAGCGGCATCCCGTTCATCCTGTTCTGGCCCTGCGGCCCGCGCGAGATGGAGATCGAGGTGGTGTGGTTCTCGCCTGATACGGGCGGCGAACCGTTGTCCCCGCTGTGGGAAACGCGCATCGCGAATTTCGAGCGTATCCTCTACGAAGACACGCAGTTCGCGGAATTCATCCAGCAGTCGGTGGAATCGCCGGGCTTCCGCGGGCTGAACCTGAACTACCAGGAGCGTCGCATCTACCACTGGCACGAAGAACTGGACCGCCGTATCGGCATCGACCGAGTGCCAGAACACCTGCGAGTGCAGCAGGTGCTGGCGCCATTCGTTTCGGCCGTGCCCGTGTCGCCGCCCCCCGCTGAAGCGGCGGCTGGCTGAACCATGCGCGCGCTGCTGTCTGCCGGTGTCTACTTGCCGCGGGCGCGCCTGCCGCGCAGCAGCATCGCGGCGGCGCATGCGTGGTTCAACCCGAATCTGCCCAAGGGCGGCGAGCGTGCCTATGCGGCTTGGGATGAGGACAGTCTGACGTTTGCAGTGGAAGCGGTACGCGCCTGTACATCGAAGCCGCCGCCTCAAGACGACGGTACGCCTTCGCACCACGCTTTCGGTGCCATCGCCTTCGCCTCCACCACGTTCCCTTTCGCCGACCGCAGCAACGCCGGTCTCGTGGCAGCCGCGCTGGGCCGCGAAGGCGCCCTGCAGGCCCGCGACCATGGCGGCTCGCTGCGCGCCGGCACCTCCGCGCTTCTGGCGGCACTGCAGGCCCTGGCGGACCCGGCCTGCCCAGACACGATCGTGGTAGCCAGCGACACCCGTGCCGCCAAGCCCGCCAGCCCACAGGAAAGTGTCTACGGGCATGGTGCAGCAGCGTTTCGAGTGGGCCGTGGCGATACGAATGCAGCCGTGCTGGCAGAGTATCTCGGCGGCGCGTCGGTCACGGTGGACTTCGTCGACCACCATCGCAGCGACGGCGAAGCCTTCGACTACACGCTCGAAGAACGCTGGGTCCGCGATGAAGCCTGGGGCAAACTGTTGCCCGGCGCAGTGGGCCCTGCTTTGGCCGCTGCCGGTATTACCGCCGCAGCCATCGACCACTGCGTGGTGAATGCGTCAGCGGCCGTGCACAAGAAACTCGCCGCACAGCTCGGGCTGCGCGAAGGGGTGTTCGTCGACACCCTCGGCAAGACCGTCGGCGACACGGGTACCGCCCACCCGTTGTTGCTGCTTGCAGCGACCTTGGAGAAAGCCGCACCCGGCGCCCTCCTGCTGCTCATCGGCTTCGGCCAGGGCATCGATGCGCTGGTGTTCCGCGCCGGCGCTCTGGCAGGCTCCTCGGGCAACGGCTCGGCCGCAGGTTCATTCGGCGCCGCTCTTGCTGCCGGGCATCAGGAAGCGAGCTACACGCGCTATCTGGCGCATCAAGGCCTGCTGGAAATGGAACTGGGCATGCGCGGCGAGCGTGACAACCGCACGGCGCAAAGCGTCGCCTGGCGCAAGCGGCGTACGGTCACTGCTCTCATCGGCGGCCGCTGCCGCGATTGCAGCACGGTGCAATACCCGCTCACACGCGCCTGCGTGAACCCTGACTGTCGCGCCTTCGACACGCAGGAAGAATTCCCGCTGGCGGACAGCCCCGCGAAGGTGAAGACCTTCACCGAGGACTGGCTGGCCTACACGCCCTCGCCTCCTCTGGTCTATGGCAACGTGGCGTTTGCCGCTGGCGGCAATGCCTTCATCGAATTCACCGATGCCACGCCCGGCGAAACAGCCGTTGGGCAGCCCGTGCGCTTCGCGTTCCGCCTGAAGGACCGCGACGCCCTGCGCGGCTTCCATCGCTACTTCTGGAAAGCCGTGCCCGTGCCCTCGCACGGCCATGGCGCGGGGACCTGACCCATGGCCCGTGGCATTCGCGACCAGGTCGCCATCGTCGGCATGGGCTGTTCCCGCTTCGGCGAACGCTGGGATGCCGGCCCCGATGATTTGATGCTCGAAGCCTTCCAGGAGGCGGTGGCAGACGCCGGCATCGAACGCGATCGCATCGAAGCGGCGTGGCTCGGCGTCTTCTACCAGGAGCA
Source organism: Pseudomonadota bacterium (assembly GCA_041180705.1). Lineage (GTDB taxonomy): Bacteria > Pseudomonadota > Gammaproteobacteria > Steroidobacterales > Steroidobacteraceae > CAIOHZ01. The sequence continues at coordinate 5,562 of JBEGRA010000241.1, forward strand.
GTCGACCTCAAAGTCCGGCCTGCCGCTTTCCATGGCGCTGCGTCTGCCGAACGTGCCCGTCACGCGCGTGGAAAACCTCTGCGCCACCGGCACCGAAGCACTGCGTGGCGCCGTGTACGCCGTGGCCTCCGGTGCCGTGGACATCGCGCTCGCCATGGGCGTGGAAAAACTGAAGGACACCGGCTTCGGTGGCCTGCCCGAACGCCCGAAGGGCACCTTCGAAGATCTCTGGCAGCCAGGCTTCACACCGCCTGGTGCTTTTGCGCAGCTCGGCGCGGCTTACGCCGCCAAGCATGGTCTCGCCATGCAGGACGTGAAGCGCGCCATGGCCCATGTATCGTGGAAGAGCCATGAAAATGCCGCCTTGAACCCCAAGGCACACCTGCGCAACCGCATCACCATCGAGCAGGCGCTCGGCGCGCCCATGATCGCCTACCCGCTCGGCACCTTCGACTGCTGCGGCGTCAGTGACGGCGCTGCCTGCGCCATCGTCACGACACCGGAAATCGCGCGCAGCCTCGGTCGCCGTGAAGCCGTCACGGTGAAGTCCTTGCAGTTGGCTCCGTCCAACGGCGTCGAGCTTTCGCATGCCAGCTGGGACGGTGCCCATACGCCCACCACGCGCCTCGCGGCAGCACGCGCCTACGCGGAAGCCGGCATCGCGGGTGCCGAAGCCATCGACCTCTTCGAAGTCCACGACTGCTTCTCCATCACCGAACTGGTGCTCATGGAAGACCTCGGGTTTTCGGCAGAAGGCCGCGCCGTATTCGACATTCTTGATGGCCGCTACGACTGCAGCGGGGCGAAGCCCTGCCAAATAGACGGCGGCCTGAAATGCTTCGGTCATCCGGTGGGCGCTTCCGGCCTGCGCATGGCCTACGAGATGTATTTGCAGTTGCTGGGACGCGCCGGCGCGCGCCAGCATTCCGCACAAGGCAAAGCACCGGCACTGGGCCTGACACACAATCTGGGCGGCATCCCGAACCGCAACGTGGCCGCCATCGGCATCTTCGGCCTGATGGACGTCTAGGTCCCGGCCCACTGCAACGAGCGAGGGGGAAGCGATGATCAACACACTGCTCACGCGGGTACCACCGGACCAGCTTGGCGACTGGCGTGGGGCTTACGACACCTTGCAGGGCCTGACCGGCGACGCCACGTTCGTCGAGGTTTTCGCTCAGGCCCCGGAACTGCTGCAATTCGTGATGGGCCAGTTCTACATGCCCATCTTCTTCGGCGGGCGCGTGGAACAGCGCTACAAGCAACTCGCCCGCCTGAAGCTGTCGCTGGAACACGGCTGCCGTACGTGCAACAAGCAGAACGTACCGGGTGCCCTCGCCGCTGGTATCTCGCAAGCGCAGGTGGATGCCATGGACAGCTACGAGTCCGGGCCCTTCACCGAGGCGGAAAAGGCGGTCATCGCCTACGCCGACCAGGTGAAGATGACCAACCACCAAGGGCACCTGACGCCCGAACTGCTGGCGCGCCTGCGCGCGCACTTCAGCGAACCGGAAATTCTTGAACTTGGCGTAGTCATGGCGGTCATCTCCGGCATGGCCAAGCTCAGCTTCGTGCTCGAGTTGGTCGAGCGCGAACCCACTTGCCCCTTCAACCCCGACGTCGCCGCCTAGGGAGGCTGCCATGTACGACTATCGCAATCCCATCGTGCTGAACCCCGCCGCGCCGGAAGGCGCTCTGGATGCCAAGCTGCCTCCCGCGGATGACGGACTGGATGTCGTCGACCCGGCTCGCTACTACTCCAAGGAGTTCATGCAGAAGGAGTGGACCCATCTGTGGCCCCGCATCTGGATTCTCGTGGGTGTCACCCCGGACATCAAAGAGCCGGGCGACTACCTGGTGCATGAACACGGCCACGAAAGCTTCCTCGTGGTGCGCCAGGACGACGGCAGCATCAAGGCGTTCTACAACGTCTGCCCGCACCGCGCGAACCAGATCGCCCTGAACACTCAGGGCTCGGTCG
>JBEGRA010000242.1:0-5970 GCA_041180705.1 Pseudomonadota bacterium
CTGCCCCCGGCCGCGTGCTTCTATCGTGCGGAAGGCTATCGGCTGCGCCACGAACCCGGCGACGTGGAAAAACTGCCCACCCTTTACGAACAGTGCGCCACGCAGGCGCCCGACTTCGCACCCACCCATGCAGCACTCGGGCGCTTGCGCCTGAAGGCCGGAGACCCGGCGGGTGCAGCCACTGCCTACGCGCGCTATCTGGAATTGGCACCGCAGGGCAAGGAGGCCGGGTTCATCCGGGCCGCCTTGCAACGACTGCAGCCAGCGCCTTCGCCTGGTGTATCGGCACCGAACACGGGTGCGCCTGCTTCGCCTGTGCCCCAAACCTGATCTGCCCAAGTATCCACGGGAGCCTCCATGCGTCGTCCATTTGCCTTGCTGAATACCTTGCTGGTCAGTGCCCTGCTGTTCGCAGCACCTGTCGCCAACGCCTGGAAACTCGCGGAGGCGAGCACGCCGCCCGTCACCTCCACCAAGGGCGATTTCCAATTGACCGTACCCAAGGACTGGAAGTACGACACGGGCGGCGGCGACATCCTGATGTCGTGGATGGGAACGCGGCTTGGCACCATTCAGGCGGACTTCCGCAAGCATCGAAAAGCTTTTGCTGCCCTGAAGAAAGACTCCCGCCCGGACGCAACGCCCGAAGAACTGGCCGAAGACTACCTCGCGGATTTCCGCAAGCTGGCAGGCAATTCCGACGTGGAGCAAGTCAGCAACGAACCCGCCGAACTGGGTGGGCAGCCGGCGTTCCGCATGGTGCTCGCCTACCGCAACGCGGTGGACCGCGGCGCGGTGCGCTATCGTCAGGTGGTCATTGGCACGGTCAATGCCAAGGGCCTGGTCGTGCTGACCTACAGCGCACCCGTGCTGCATTGGTTCGACACGCAGCTGCCCGCGTTCGAAGCCGTGGCGAGCAGCTTCAAGTTTGGTCTGCCGCCGCCGGAAAAGAAGCGCTGAGATGGCATCGACCATTTCGCACGCTGACTTGCTGGCCGACTTGCTCGCCGAGCGCGACATTCGCCACACGCTGGCACGCTTCGCCACGGTACTGGATTCACGCGCATGGCACCGGCTGGGCGAGGTGTATGCACCGGACGGTCTCGCCATCTACGGCGAATATCGCGCGCAAGGCCTGGAAGCGCTGGAAAAACACTTCCGCGCTTTCCTTGGTGGCTGCGGGCCTTCCCAGCACTTGCTGGGGAACATCGAGATTCACGTGACGGGCACGACCGCCACCAGCCGCGCTTCCGTCTGCGCCAGCCACCGTGCGCTGGCCGCGGACGACACCCGCGAATTCATTGCCCGCGGCAACTACCACACCAGCTGGCAGCTGCTGCCCATCGGCTGGCGCATCGCCACGTGGAAGTGGGAAAAAGGCTGGTTCAGCGGCGACTACAGCGTGCTGCAGCCGGGCTAGGCGGCAGGCGGCTTGCGGCGGCTGCCAGCGTAAAGTTCGAACACCAGCAAGCGGCAGGGAATGCTGCCGTTCATCAGGCGGATGGTGCGCGCGGGCTTCAGGCCGATGGCCTTGTAGGGCGAGGCATCTGCCGCCAGTAGCGCGGCCCGCCAACCGGCAAAGCGCTGCTTCAGGGTGTCGCCAATCTCGGCATACAACGGCTCCAGGTCCGCCATGCCGCCACCGATGCGCTCACCGTAGGGCAGGTTCGTCACCAGCAAGCCGGTGGGCGCCGGCGGTTCCACGTCCTGGAAGCGGCAGGTGTTGAACGTCATGTAGCGTTCCACGCGCGCGGCCAAGGCACTCTTGCGGGCCATCTCCACGAACTTCGCTTCCATGTCGGACGCCACCACGGGAGCCGGCGGAGCCTCCAGCTTTTCGGCGCGCACCGCGTCCTGCGTTTCGCGCCACAGCTGGCGGTCGAAGTCCTTCAGCCACTCGAAGTGGAAACCACCCTTGGCGCGGTGAATTTGCGGCGCCTTGCGCACGGCCAGCATGGCGGCTTCGATGGCCAGCGTGCCGCTGCCGCACATCGGGTCGAGAAAGGCTTGCGTGCCGTCATAGCCCGCCAGACGCAGGATGGCGGCCGCCAACGTTTCTTTCAGCGGCGCCGGATGCCCGGACTCGCGATAGCCGCGTTTGTGCAGCGACTTGCCGGAAGTATCGAGGCTGAGCGTGCAGCGCCCATTGTCGAGGTGCGCCACCACCACCACCTTCGGGTCGTCGCGGTTCACCGGTGGCACAGGGCCACCCGTGGCGGCGAAACTTTCGCGGATGGCTTCACGCACTTGAGTGATGACCTGCAGCGGCGGCATGGTGGCATTGCGCCCTTCGGCACCAAGCGCTTCCACCATGAAGCCACGGGTGGCATCGAACAACTCGGGCCAGTGGATACGCCGCGCCTGCGAACGGAGCATGGGTGGGGTTTTCGCCGGCACTTCGCGCAGCACTCGCAGCACGCGGCTTGCGGTGGCCAACTTCAGGTGCGCTTCGTAGTACAACCCGGGGCCGGCGCTGAACTCCACGGCGCGGAAGCCCGGCTTCAGGTCCATGGCACCCAGCGCTTCGAGTTCGGCCACCAGCGCGGGCTTGGTTTCTTCGGGGCAGGTGGCGACCAGACGTTGCAACCCGTGCGCGGGCAGGCTCACAGATCCACTTCGAACAGGTTCAGCACGGCACCATCGGCAGGCGAAGTGATTTGCCCAGTGAGGTCGAAGGACAGTTTGCGCAGCAAGGACATGGAAGCGTCGTTGTCGAGCGAGGTGATGGCGGCCAGACGCGTCATGCCGAAATCGTCGCGCGCATGCGCGAGCGTGGCGCGTGCGGCTTCCAGCGCATACCCCTGCCCACGGAAGGCCTTGAGAAACGCAAAGCCGAGATCCGCGTGCTGCAGATAGGGGCGCTTCACGAGGCCACACAGCCCGACCGGGGTGCCGCTTTCACGCAATTCCACGATATACAGCCCGTAGCCATGTTCGCGGTAGCTGGCCTGCGGACCGTTCGCCACGTAGGCCGGCGTGTCTTCCAACGTGCGCACGCCACGGTCGCCGATGTAACGGATGAAATCCGGGTCGGTGAGCAGCGCGAGCAGAAACTCGCCGTCTTCCGGGGACGCGTGGCGCATGGCCAAACGGTCAGTATTCAACACGTACATTCAGGGCGCCTCGCGCTTCACTAGAACCAGCCATCCTGCATTTCGAGCACTGTCGGGTCCGGCGGCGACAGTACGGCAAGCCATGCGGGCACGCGGGGCAGTTCCCAACGCAGGAAGAACCGTGCCGCCTGCAATTTGCCGGCATAGAACGCTTCATCCGCAGGCGAAACGCCGCCGGCGGCGAGCGCAGCAGTGGCGACGCGCGCCTGTTCCAGCCACAGCCAGCCGACCACCACATGCCCGAAGGCCTCGAGGTAGGGCGTGGCGTTTGCGAGGCGCGCTTGCGGGTTGTCCACCATCAGCAGTTGCTGCGTGGTATCCGCGAGCAGGTCCCAGGCTTTGCGCAGGCGAGCGACGTCGGGCTTCCAGCCATCGCGCCGGTCCATCTCTTCGAGCGTGGCACGCACCTGGGCCCGCAAGGACTCGAAGCCGAAGCCGCCCTGCTGTACGACCTTGCGGCCGAGCAGGTCTAGCGCCTGGATGCCGTGCGTGCCTTCGTGGATGGGGTTCAGGCGGTTGTCGCGCCAGTACTGCTCCACGGGGAAATCGCGGGTGTAGCCGTAGCCACCATGCACCTGGATGGCGAGGTCGTTCGCCGCCAGACACCACTGCGAAGGCCAACTTTTCGCGATGGGCGTGAGCAGGTCCAGCAAGTGTCGGGAGCGGTCCTGGTCTTCCACGGGGCCGGAGGCGATGTCGTCGACGAGGCGGGCGCAGTAAAGCACCAGCGCCATCCCGCCTTCCACCCAGGACTTCTGGGCCAGCAGCATGCGCCGCACATCCGCGTGTTCCACGATGGGCACCGGAGCTTCGCGCAAGCGTCGGTCGCCAAGCGGGCGGCCCTGACGACGCTCGCGCGCATAGTTCAAGGACTGCAAGTAGCCGGCATAGCCCAGTGCCACCGCGCCCGTGCCCACGCCGATACGGGCCTCGTTCATCATGTGGAACATGCACGCAAGGCCATGACCTTCCGCACCCACGCGCCAACCCACGGCACCGGGCGCGCCGCCCGGGGCATGGCCGCCATCGCCGAAATTCAGCACGCAGTTGCTGGTGCCGCGATAGCCGAGTTTATGGTTCAGGCCCGCCACGTTCACATCATTTCGCTCGGGCGCGACACCGGGTGCCGCCGGCAGCCACTTGGGCACTAGGAACAGCGACAAGCCCGCCGTGCCGGCGGGCAAGCCGCCTTCCGGCGCAGGCACCTTGGCCAGCACCAAGTGCACGATGTTGCCGGTGAGGTCGTGGTCGCCGCCGGAAATCCACATCTTGTTGCCATGCAGGCGATAAGTGCCGTCCGCCTGCGGCAGGGCGCGCGTGGCGACATCCGCCAGCGACGAACCAGCCTGCGGCTCGGACAGGCACATGGTGCCGAACACATGGCCGGCGAGCATGTCGGGCACGTAGCGCTCCACCAACACCGGGTCCGCGTAAGCCAACAGCAGGTTGGCGTTCGCGATGGTGAGCATGGGGTAGCCGGCGGTGGCGACATTGGCTGCGAACAGCCAAGCCATGCCGGCACGCTCCACCACGAACGGCAACTGCATGCCCCCGCGTTCCGCGTCGTGGGTGGCCGCCATGAGGCCGGCCGCGCTGAAGGCACGCAAGGCGGGACCGATGGCCGGGTGAACCCGTACCTGGCCATCCACCAAACGGGGCTCCGCGATATCCAGGGCACGGTAATGCGGCGCGAAACAATCCACGGCGACGCGCTCGTAGGTGTCCAGCGCGGCGTCGAAGGTTTCGCGGCTGTGGTCGGCATAACGCGGACGCGCGGTCAGGGAAGCTACGTCCAGCCATTCATGCAGCAGGAAGCTGATGTCGCGGCGCGACAGGTGCCGCGCTGGAGTATTACCGTCCAAGACCCTACCTCCTTGTCCTCGACATTAGCCTACACGACCGGCGCCGCAGGCGCTTCAGGCCCGCGGGGCCACACGGAACACGTCGCACAGGTAATTCAGGAAATTCATGTCGTCGCAGGTGACCTTGCCGGCGCTGTCACTCACCTTGGCCACCGGCTGGTTGTTGCAGCGCACCAACTTCATGACGATTTGCAATGCCTTGTGACCGCAGTCGTTCGACAGCCGCGTGCCGATGCCGAAACCGGTCTGCACGCGGTCACCGAAATGCCGGTACAGCCGGAAGGCCTCGGGAAGGTCCAAGCCATCGCTGAAGATGAAGCGTTTGGTGGTGGCGTCGATGCCCATGGCCGCGTAGTGAGCCAACGCCTTCTCGCCCCACTCCACCGGGTCGCCGGAGTCGTGGCGCAGGCCATCGAACAGCTTGCAGAAATACAGGTCGAAGTCGCGCAGGAAAGCATCCATGCCGACGACGTCCGTCAGTGCTATGCCGAGGTCGCCGCGGTATTCCTGCACCCAGTGCTCCAGCGCATTGCGCTGGAAATCCAGCAGACGCGAGCCGAAGGCCTGAAAGGCCTGCAGATATTCATGGGCCATGGTGCCGATGGGCGCCAGACCCAGCTCGCGCGCCAGCGCAACGTTGCTGGTGCCACGGAAGGAAGGCCCGCCCTCCGCCGCCAACCGCCGCACTACGTGCGCATGCCATTCGCGCGAAAAGCGCCGGCGCGTGCCGAAGTCGAAGAAAAGAAAAGGCGTACGGGCGGCGGGCGCGGCGTCGAATGTCTGCAGTTGGGCGATACGGGCCGACAGACGCCGCTCGCCCTGCGCCAACGCTTCTGGGGCAGGAAACTGCCGGAAGTACAGCTCGTTGACGATGGCCAGCACGTAGATTTCGAACAGCATGCAATGCAGCATCGGGCCGCGCACGCGGATGGACAGGCCATCGGGCCGCCCCGGCGGCACCGTCACCTCGATGAACCGGCGCTGGAGCTGGAACA
>JBEGRA010000243.1:0-3791 GCA_041180705.1 Pseudomonadota bacterium
CTGGCACCGCCCCCGTGGCGACCAACCTCACGCCGGACAACCCGGCCGATGATGCGAACCCGCTCTACAGCCCCGACGGCAAGTGGCTGGCGTACATGCGCAAGGCCATTCCCACCTTCTACGCGGACACGCAGAAGCTCGTGCTGCGTTCGCGCCGTGACGGCACCACGCGCATGCTCGCGCCGGACTTCGACCGTTCCGCTTCGGACCTCGTCTGGGCACCGGACGGCAAGGCGCTGTACGGCAGCATCGACGATGCGGCCACGCACCGTATCTACCGGTTCGACGTGGCCACCGGCGCCGCCACAGCGCTTACGCGCTCCAGCGATGTGGCCGCCCCCACGCTCGCCGGCAAGCCGGCGGTCATGGTCGCCTCGCGTCAGTCGTTCAGCGAACCGGCCACGCTGGTCCGCGTCGATTTGAAAACCGGCGACACGGTGAAACTGTCCGCGTTCAATGACGAACTGCTGGGCGGCGCCGCCTTCGGCAAGGTGGAAAGCGTCACCTATGCCGGCGCCAACGGCGAGCCCATCCAGATGTGGGTGGTGTATCCGCCCGGCTTCGACCCCGCGAAGAAGTACCCGCTGTTCCTGCTGCTGCACGGCGGCCCGCACAACGGCATCACCGACTCCTGGACGTATCGCTGGAACGCGCAGGTCTTTGCGGGCTGGGGCTATGTGGTGGCCTGGCACAACTTCCATGGCTCGAGCGGCTTCGGGCAGAAGTTCACCGACAGCATCAACCCGGACCAGGCCACGCTGCCGTACGGCGACACCATCAAGGCCGCCGAATGGTTCATGGCCAAGCCGTGGATCGACACCGACCGCATGGTGGCAGGCGGTGGCAGCTACGGCGGCTACCTGGCCACCACGCTGCTGGGCCGCGAGCATCCGTTCAAGGCACTCATCGCACATGCCGCCGTGTACAACGAGTACACGCAGGTCGGTTCCGACTACGGTGCCGAGAAGGCGCGCTTCTACCAGTACTGGGAAAAGCCCGCCGAGTTCCAGGCCAACTCGCCGCACATGGCCGCCGCGAACTTCAAGACGCCCACGCTCGTCATCCACGGCCAGCTGGACCAGCGCGTACCCGTGAACCACGGCATGGAGCTGTTCAACACGCTGCAAACCAAGGGCATTCCGTCGAAGTTCGTCTACTTCCCCGACGAGAACCACTGGGTGCTGAAGCCGCAGAACAGCTTGTTCTGGTACGAGCAGGTGAAGGACTGGGTGACGCACTACGCCGCGCCCGGCGCGCGTTGAGGAAGGCAAACGCATGAAGCTGAACCGTCGTCACACGCTCAAGCTGCTCGGTGCAGGCTTGGCAGCCGCCACCGGCCCCTGGGGCACTGCACTCGCCAAGCCGAGCCCGCTGCGCATTCTGGTGCTGGGCGGCACGGGCTTTCTCGGCCCGGCCTTCGTGGAGGCTGCGCGCGAGCATGGCCACACGCTCACCTTGTTCAACCGCGGCAAGACCGCGCCCGACATGTTCAAGGGCGCAGAACAGGTGGAGACCTTACTGGGCGACCGCAACGGCCAACTCGACAGCCTGAAGGGCCGCGACTGGGATGTGGTGGTGGACAACAGCGGGTACGTCCCGCGGCAGGTCAAGCTGTCCGCGGAACTGTTGGCACCGCATGCCAAGCACTACATTTTCGTCTCGTCCATTTCGGTCTATGCCTCGTTCGCCAAGCCGAACGACGAAGACTCGCCGGTGGCAAAGCTCGCAGACCCCACGGTCGAGCAAGTCACAGGCGAAACGTATGGTGGCTTGAAGGCGCTGTGCGAAACCGCGGCAACCACCGCCATGGACGGGCGCACGACCATCATCCGCCCGGGGCTCATCGTCGGCCCGCGCGACCGCACCGACCGCTTCACTTACTGGCCGGCGCGCGTTGCGCAGGGCGGCGAAGTGCTGGCACCGAACTCGCCGCAAGACGGCGCGCAATGGGTGGACGTGCGCGACCTCGCCGCCTTCGTGTTGCGCTGCGCGGAAGACCGCGTGAAAGGCACGTTCAACGCCTGCTCGGCGCCGGGCCAGTTCACGATGGGCCAGTTGCTGGACTCGGCCAAGCGCGTCTCCGGAAGCGATGCGCGCTTCACCTGGGCCAGCGCGGAGTTTCTGGCGGCACAGAACGTGGCGCCCTGGTCGGACCTCCCTGTCTGGATTCCAGCGACCGGGGACGAACTATCCGCCTCACTCACGGACACGCGCCGCGCACGCAAAGCCGGGCTGCACATACGCACCATCGACGACACGGTGCACGCCACGTTGGAGTGGCATCGCACGCGCCCCGAGGAACAACGCAGGAAACTGCGCGCCGGCCTGAGTGCCGAGCGCGAAGCGGAAGTGTTGGCCGCGTGGCACGGCAAGGAAACGCCAAAGGCCGCTACCGGTGCTGCTGCGCCGGCGGAGCCGCCGAAGCGCGACTGAACGCGCGCTTCGCTCCGCCCGCAAGCGGGAGGTGCCGGCCCGAAAAGCCGGCACCGCTATCGGTTCAGGTGTCGAACCAGCGACGCCAGAACAGCCCGAACACCGCGATGACCACGAGCGCCACCGCGATGATTTCCCATGGCCAACGCCGCTTGCGACGCTGGGCCGCCTCGGCACGCAGTTCTTCGCCGCGTGCCGCGCGCAAGGCCACCACGATGGCGGCGAACGCCAACAGGGCGAGGAACAGCCGACCCATGGCTTACCAGACCCCGGTATTCGGCATGGACGCCCAGGGCTCGGCCGGCGGCAGCGCCGCGCCCTTCTGCAGCAACTCCACGGACACCAGATCCGGGCTGCGCACGAACGCCATGCGCCCATCGCGCGGCGGCCGGTTGATGGTGATGCCCATCGCCTGCAGGTGGGCGCACAGCGCGTAGATGTCGTCCACCTCGTAGGCCAGGTGCCCGAACGCGCGACCCATGCCGTACGGCTCGGCCGGCGGGTCCCAGTTGAAGGTGAGCTCCACCTGGGCTTCCTCGTCGCCTTCGGCGGCGAGGAACACCAGCGTGAAGCGCCCGGCCGGATAGTCGGTGCGCTTCAGTTCCTTCAACCCCAGCCCGCGGCAATAAAACTCGAGCGAGGCGTCGATGTCCGTCACGCGGACCATGGTGTGCAAATACTTCATCGAGTGTTCCTCTTCGCGGCGCCAATGCCGCAGCCCATGCCGCAGACAACGCTCGCGATTCTCACACATCCCGCTGGCGACGGCGCCACCAACGCACGCCCGCCACGAGCCCGGCCACCGCCCACAGCTTGAACTTCACCATCGCCGCCCAGCCGGCCACGAGGTAGAACCCTTCCGGCGCGCTGCCGGACCACCCCAGAAACCACAGATGCAGGGCGTCTTCGAGCAAGTCCGCCAGCGCTGCGCCCACCAGCAGCAAGCCGGCTAGCGGCTGCCGTTCGCGCCAGCACCAGCCCGCCCAGGCGTAAGCCAACACGAACGGCACGTCCAACCAGAAATGCCAGGCGAAGCGCCAAGCTTCGCCCTGCGCCACCCACGCCGCCAGCACGGCGTCGAAGGCTTCGCGGTTGAACGTCAACTGGATGGCCGGCAAGGCCGGCACCAGTGGCGCCGTCAGAACAAGCATGGCCACGAACAGGACCAAGGCCAGACCAACGATCAGACAAACGGCCAGACCAACGGCCATGCGGGCGGACAAAGGATTGCTCATGGCCCGCAGCCTAACGCACGGTTCGCCAACCGGCGCACGGCACGGCGGGCGGCCCGGGGCTAAACTGCACGGCAAACCCTTACTGGCCCGCCCTCATGCCGCACCCCGTCTCCCCTGCTGCCC
>JBEGRA010000244.1:0-6531 GCA_041180705.1 Pseudomonadota bacterium
CGCGGTGGGCAAGAGATGGGGCGGCACTGGTACGACGATGGCCGCCTGCTGAACAAGCGCAATACTTTTACCGACTTCATCGACGTGACACGCTTTCTGGTGGCGGAGCGCTACGGTCAGGCCGGCAAGGTGTTCGCGATGGGCGGCAGTGCCGGCGGCTTGCTGATGGGCGCCATCGCCAACCTCGCGCCCAATGACTACCGCGGCATCATTGCGCATGTGCCGTTCGTGGATGTGGTCACCACCATGCTCGACGAGAGCATCCCGCTGACCACGAATGAGTGGGACGAGTGGGGCAACCCCAAGGAAAAGCAGTATTACGACTACATGCTGTCGTACTCACCCTACGACAACGTGGAGGCCAAGGCCTACCCGGCCATGCTGGTGACCACCGGCTTGTGGGACAGCCAGGTGCAGTACTTCGAACCCGCGAAGTGGGTGGCGAAGCTGCGCGCCATGAAGACGGACCGCAATCCGCTGCTGTTTCACATCAACATGGAAGCCGGGCACGGCGGCAAGAGTGGCCGTTTTCAGCGTTACCATGAATACGCCATGGAATATTCCTGGGTGCTGCAGCAGTTGGCGCCCCACGAATGCAAGTGCAAACAACCCTGATGGTGCGCCTGCTGGCGGCCAGATTTTTCGGAGAACCGCAATGATGAAGCTCTACTACGCTCCCGGCGCCTGCTCGCTGGCTTCGCACCTCGCCCTCATCGAGGCAGGCCTCGCGTTCACCACGGACAAGGCCGATATCCGCAACAAGAAAACTTCCACCGGTGAAGACTTCCTCGCGCTGACTGGCGGCAAGGGCTACGTGCCGGCGCTGCAGTTGGATGACGGCACGGTGCTGTGCGAAGGCGTGGCCATTCTGCAGTACATCGCCGACCAGGCCCCCGCCAGTGGCCTCGCCCCGGCGAACGGCACTCTCGCGCGTTACCAGATGCAGGAGTGGCTGAACTACATCGCCACGGAAGTGCACAAGAACTACGGCCCGCTGTTCAACCCGGCTGCCACGCCCGAGATGAAGGAAGGCGCGAAGACCAACCTCGCCAAGCGCTTCGACTGGCTGTCGGAGAAGGTGGCGGGCCGCGATTTCCTGATGGGCAGCCAGTTCACCGTGGCGGATGCCTATCTGGCGGTGGTGCTGGGCTGGACGCGCGTGGTGGGCATCGATTTGGCCAGCACGCACCCCTCGCTCGCGGCCTATCAGGCGCGCGTCATGGGCCGCCCGGCTGCTCAGGCGGCCATGAAGGCCGAAGGCCTGCTGGGCTAAGCGACGGCGGAGGCAGGAAGAGTCGGGAGCTTTGTGGGAGGGAGCTTGCTCCCGACTCTTCATGGTTGGTCAAAGAGTCGCGAGCAAGCTCGCTCCTACAATGATTTTTGCACGAGGGAGCGAGTTTTGTGGGAGGGAGCTTGCTCCCGACTGTCGGGAGTAAGCTCGCTCCTACAGGGGGGATCAGCCCCAGTTGCGGCGGCTGAAGGGCAGCTGCCGCACGGCTTCGCCGGTCAACGCACGCAAGGCGTTGGCCACGGCGGGGCCGATGGGCGGCGTGCCGGGTTCGCCGACGCCGGTGGGTGGCTCGGTGGACTCCACCAAGTGAACTTCCACCACGGGCATTTCATGCAGACGCAATGGCCGATAGGCGTGGAAGTTCGTCTGCTCCACCTGGTCCGCGGCGAAAGTGATTTCCTCGCGCAGCGCTGCCGAGAGCCCGAGGGCGATGGCGCTCTGCACCTGCTGCTCCACGAGCCGCGGGTTCACCACAGTGCCGCAGTCCATCACGGCCACCACGCGATGAACGCGCGGCTGACCATCGACGACTGACACTTCCGCCACCTGAGCCACGGTGCTGCCGAACGAGCTGGCCACGGCAACGCCGCGCGCGCGGCCTTTGGGCAAGGGTGTGCCCCAGCCCGCTTTCGCCGCCACCATCTCGAGCGCGCGCTTTTCCTTCGGGCTGTTCTTGAGCAGCGCGAGGCGGTAGGCCACCGGGTCCTGCCTGGCGGCACGCGCGCATTCGTCGATGCCGCATTCCAGCGCGAACGACGTGTGGGTGCTGCCCACACTGCGCCACCACTGCACCGGCACCTTGGCGCTGGTCTGGTGCACCTGCACGTGAACCACGGGGATGGCGTAGGGCAAGTTGTCGATGCCCTCCGTGAGCGTGACTTCGATACCCGTCTGCGGGTTCAGCATCATCTTTTCGAGCGGCGTGCCTTTCACCAGTGGCTGGCCTACCACGGTGTGCTGCCAGGCCACGGGGAAGCCATCGGCGCCGAGATGGGCCACCACGTGGTGGTGCGCCTGCGGGCGGTAGAAGCCGTCCGTGAGGTCGTCTTCACGCGTCCACACCAGCTGCACGGGAATGCCCGGCAGACGTTTGGCGATTTCCACCGCCGGGCCGACGTTGTCGCCGGCCACGGCCGCGCGGCGACCGAAGCCACCGCCGAGCATGCAGGTTTCGATGCTGACCTGGTCCGGGCGGACGCCTGCAGCGCGCGCGGCGGCCAGTTGGTCGAAGGTTTGGCCCTGCGTGCCCAGCCACAGTTGCACGCCTTCCGGCGTGACCAGGGCGGTGCAGTTCAGCGGCTCCATGGGCGCGTGCGCCAGATACGGGAAGGCGTAGTCCGCCTCGACGCGCTGCGTGGCATTGGCCGCTGCCTTCGCGATATCCCCTTCCGCGCGTGCGACTTGCCCGGGTTGCTTGGACAATTCGCTGTAACGCTTGGCAAGTGCGGCGGTGGAGAAGCCAGCGTCCTGGTCGACCACCATTTTCGGCTGCAGGGCGTTGCGGCCTTGCTTGGCGGCCCAGGTGTTCGTGGCCACTACCGCGATGCCTTGCGGAATCTCGAACACGTGGGTGACGCCGGGCACTGCACGAGCCGCAGCCACATTGGCTTCGCTCAGGCGTCCACCCCGCGGCGGACGCGCCAACTGCGCATAGCGCTGACCGGGGCGGCGAACGTCGAGGCCATAGCGGGTTTCGCCACGGGACTTCGCGGCACTGTCCACGCGCGGCATGGCTTGGCCGATGTAGCGCCATTCGCTGCGCGGCTTCAGCGTGGGCTTCGCAGGCACTTCGCGTTGGCCCGCCGCGGCGGCGAGTTCACCATAGGTGAACTGGCGTGCGGAGGCGGCGTGCTTCACCACGCCTTGCACGGCAGTGCATTCGCTGGCGGGCACGCCCCAGCGGCTGGCGGCTTCGGTCACCAGCATTTCGCGTGCAGCGGCGGCGGCGGTGCGCAGCGGCACGAAGCAGCCGGCAATGCTGGTGCTGCCGCCGGTAATCATCATGGGGAACCCGGGACCTGCGTAGGCCGGCAGGGCGGGCGCGTGCTCCACGTGCAAGGCTGCCCATGGCGCTTCAAGTTCGTCTGCCAACAACTGCGCGAGGCCTGTGTGCACGCCCTGACCCATCTCGGCCTTGCCGAGCGTGAGGGTGACGGCGCCGTCGGTGGCGATGCGGATGAAAGCGGTGAGCGTGCCGGCGCTGGCGGGTGTGGCGCTGCCTGCGCCGAACGCGCGTTGGGGCAGCGTGAAGCTGACGACGAGGGCGCTGCCCGCGGCGACGGCGGCCGTCTTCAGGAAAGCGCGGCGGCCGGGGTTGCTGGCGTGGTTGTCCAGGGACATGGTCGTGCTCAATTGCCGGCCGCGCGGTGGATGGCGCGACGGATGCGGTTGTAAGTGCCGCAGCGGCAGAGATTGCCGTCCATGGCGGTGTCGATGTCTGCGTCGGTGGGCTGCGGGTGTTCCTTCAGCAGCGCCACGGCGGACATGATCTGCCCCGACTGGCAGTAGCCGCATTGCGGCACGTCTTCGGCCACCCAGGCCGCTTGAATGCGCTGGCCCAGTTCGGTGGCGGCGATGGCTTCGATGGTGGTGACCGCCTTGCCTTCGGCCGCGGCCACCGGCGTGACGCAGGCGCGCACGGGAGCGCCATCCAGATGGATGGTGCAGGCGCCACACTGCGCCATGCCGCAGCCGAACTTGGTGCCGGTGAGGTTGAGCAGGTCGCGGATGGCCCACAGCAGCGGCATGTCCGCCGGTGCATCCACTTCGTGCGTCGTGCCGTTCACTTGCAGTTTCATGCCTGGGTACCTTGAATGAGGGGGTGCGCGGTGGGCGCTGTTCAAGCGTTTATCATATGCGCATGACTGCCCAAACGCTCCCCCTTCCCACGCTCGATGCGCTGGTTCTCTGCGCCCGCGTCGCGGCCCTTTGCGAGGCCGCCGGCGCTGCCATCCTCACCATCTACGAAGGCGAGGTGGTGGCGCAGTGGAAAGGGGACGGCACGCCATTGACAGCCGCGGACGAGGCGAGCCATGAGGTGCTGGTGGCAGGCCTGCCGCTGTTGCCGGGACATTACCCGGTGGTGTCCGAGGAAAGCAGCGAAACGGACCAGGCTGCCGTGGACCGCGGGCCGGAGGCGCCGCCGTACTGGCTGGTGGACCCGCTCGATGGCACCAAGGAATTTCTCTCCCGCAACGGCGAGTTCACCGTGAACGTGGCGCTGGTGTGGCGCGGGCAGCCGGTGCTGGGCGTGGTGCATGTGCCGGCTACCGGCGACACCTACGCCGGTGTGGTCGGTCTGGGGGCTACCTGGGTCGGTGCGCCGCAACCGGGCCTGCCCCGCGCGCAGCGGGCGTTGGGGGTACGTGCCGTGCCGGCGGCGGGTCTCACGGTGGTCGGTTCGCGTTCGCATGGCGATGCGGCCGCGCTGGAGGCCTTCCTCGGCGGCCGGCGCGTGGCCGCATTGTCGAGTGCCGGCAGTTCGCTGAAGTTCTGCCTGGTGGCCCGCGGCGAGGCGGACCTCTACCCGCGCCTCGGGCGCACCATGATCTGGGACACGGCAGCCGGGCAGGCCGTCCTCACGGCCGCTGGCGGCAGCGTGTTGCGGCTCGACGGGACGCCGCTCGGTTGCAGCAACGCGGCGCTGGACAACCCGCACTTCGTGGCCGTGGGCGCGCCGGGGGCTTGGGCGCCAGCCTGAGTTCCGCGCGGAGTACGGCCCGGGCACGGGCGGCACTCAGAGTGGCACTTTTGCTGCGCTGCAGCGCGCAATTTCGCGGCTCTGTCTGGCCGGGCTCCCGGCTTGCCGCCCGCTCGAGGCACACCTGAAACGATCGCTCGGCGGGGCCGCCGAACGGGGTTGTCGCAAAATGGCTACAGTCAGCGCGCGCTTCGGAGCGGCGCTTCGTACTGGCCAAATTCCCGGTGAATTACCGGGCTTCCTCCATTATCGACGGCGCTGTGGCGCGAATGCCGCACCGCTTGGTCGGCGCTGTCCAGTACATGTGCGGCATCGCAGCAAAATTGCTTGTCGACACCCGTTCCCGGCTGGGCGTAGGTTCAGCCCACTAGAAAAAAGCAGACGGGGATGAGGGTCACCATGAATGCCATCGAACTGAATGGCGGCGTCGTCGACGGTGGGTCGTCGGGCCGTTTCCTGTTTTCCAGCCGAATTCCGGCGGACCAGCGGGCGACGCTGGAGAATCTGCTGTTCTTCAACGAGCACCAGTCCCGCGTGCGCGGGGCCCTGCGGGAGGTCATCGAACGCTGGGGTTGCCCCGAAATTCTCGAGGAGGAGGGCTTCCTGCGCGTGACGGTGGCCGGGCATGCGGGCGTGCAATGTCTCTTCGCCACGCAGGCGCGTGCCGGCACCCTGCGGCCGCTGGGGCTGGTGGTCTATGTGCGTGATGCCGCGGAACGGCTGACGGTGCTGCACGTGGGGCTGTCGCCTGCCTACGCCGCGGGTGGCCTTTACGCCGAGGCGAACCTGCTCGGCCGCCTCATGCATGAAGTGAAGCGTGTGGCGCGCCGCACTGCCGGCATTCGGCAATTGATGGTGGCGTACCGGGCGTTCCGGGGTCCTGCCGCTGCCCGCTCCGGGGTGGCGCTTGCGTCCTGAGTCGCTTCCGGCGACGATGGACGCATGAACACTTTCACGAATAATTCACGTCCTGCTGCGCCGCGGCGCGCGGTGTTGCTGGCAGCTGCCAGCCTCTGCCTGGGCGCGCTCGCGCTGCCCATGACGGCGCCGGCGGCGGTGTCCAGCCGTGCCGAAATCGACGCCCAGTCCCGTGAGGCCTTGGCCAGGCTGAAGGAGCAGACCAGCGCCGGCGCCGAGCTCGCTTCGCGCGCGGCTGGCGTGCTGGTGTTCCCGAAGATCCTGAAGGGTGGCCTCGTGGTGGGCGGCGAGTATGGCGAAGGCCAGCTCCGCGTCGGTGGCGTGCCCACCCGCTACTACCGGCTGGCTTCCGCGTCCGTGGGGTTCCAGCTGGGCGTGCAGCAGAAGTCGGTGGTCATTTTGTTCATGACCCCCGAATCGCTGGAGCACTTCCGCAAGAGCAAGGGCTGGAAGGCGGGGGTGGACGCCAGCGTGGCCATCGCCACCCTGGGCGCCGGCGATCAGCTCGACACCGAGACCGCCCGCAAGCCGGTCATCGCCTTCGTGTTCTCGAACAAGGGGTTGATGTACAACCTCACGCTCGAGGGCTCGCGCATCACGCCGCTGGGCAAGTAGTCCCGGT
>JBEGRA010000245.1:0-6627 GCA_041180705.1 Pseudomonadota bacterium
AAGACGCCCACCGAAATTGGTGATGCTGGCTGAGTAACCCGCCGACCCCTCCCCGGGCTGTTGCCGCAAGGTAATCATGGCGACAGCGCCGCCGTCGGGAAGCGTCCCGAAGTTTTCCTGATGAGCGCTGAAGCCAGTCAGTGGCATGCCAGCAACGCTACGGGTTTTGCCACGCCGCTACGCCGGCGGGCGGTAGCGTTGCGCTACCCAGCCGATAGTGCAGGCCTTCCCCGGCAGGGACAGGGTTTTCGTGGTTGGCGTAGTTGAACGCGAAGGTGTACTTCGAGGTTCGGCGCAGTCGCAATCCTTCCGGCAATGCGCAAGTCGCAAGCCCAGCTTCCGCAGCCATGCGCAGGATCACCCGCTTCAGCAGGCGTGCATCCGGCCAGCCGGCCAGGTAGCGGCAGGATGCCTGCTTGAACAGCACGCCCCGTCCATCAGCCAGGACTTCTTCTACGCCAAGGCTGGTGTCCACGTGTTCCAACCAATGGTGGATCGCGAAGCCTTCACCTTGCTCCTGCAAACCCGCCCGCAAGGACTCTACCCGCACGACACGCAACGGCAGAAGCGTTTGCAGCTCGCCTGGTGGTAGTGCCGCTGGAATCGAGAAATTCGGCGTCTTGCTGCCGGTGCGCGGGCCGATGAGGACGGGCCCTGCAAACGCTGCCAATTGTTCCGCAAAGCCCGGCGGCAGCATGGGCAGACACGGCACGAGAACCATCGCGTACCCGCTCAATGGTGTGCCGGGCGGCACGATATCAACGTTCAGCCCTTGCTGGCGCAGGGCCGAATACCACTCGAACGCAAGACGCATCGCCGAAAATCCACGCCCCTGAGGCTGTGTGTCAGTGACCCATTCGCTTTCGTAGTTGAACACCAGCGCCACGCTTTGCAGAGCCGCACCCAAGCTACCGACTGCAGCGATGTCCAAGGCGGCCTGCCGTGCTTCCAGCGCGCCCGTGTCTTCGCTGCAATCGGGGCGCAGCAATCCGGCGTGCATTTGTTCCTGCGCGAACGGTGCCTGCCGCCAGCGGAAATAGGACACCAGTTCGGCGCCGTGGGCCATGGCCTCCAGCGTCCAGAGCCTCACCATGCCGGGAAGAGGGGCTGGGTTGTGCGGGGCCCAATTCACGGGGCCTGGCTGTTGTTCCATGACCCACCAGCGGCCACGCGAACAGCCGCGGTAGAGATCGTGGTGAAACGCCGCGATGTCCGGATGGCCTTGGCGCGCATAGGCCAGGCGTTCTTCCGTGGTGAACCAGAACTGCTCGAGGAAACCCAGTGGGTAGCTGTCCCAGGTCGAGACGTCGAGATCTTGCCCGAGCACATGGTGGTCGAAGCCGGTGAAAAAACCCATGAAGTTATGGGTGATGTCGCGGCCGGGCGAATGCTCGCGCAGCAGGGCAGCTTGCTCGGCGTTGAAGGAACGCACTTGGTCGGAACTGAAGCGGCGGAAATCCAGAACATGCGCCGGGTTGGCTTCGGTCACGGTCAAATGAGGCAGATCGATTTCCGCAAAGGAGCGGTACTCCATGCTCCAGAACACATTGCCCCAGGCGGTGTTGAGCGCGCTGATGTTGCCGTATTTCGTTTCGAGCCAGTGGCGGAACGCTTGCTCGGCAGCCGCTGAATAGCTCACGACGGTGTCGTGGCAGCCGTATTCGTTGTCGGTTTGCCAAGCGACGACGGCTGGGTGCCGGCCATAGCGTTGTGCCAACGCCAAAGTGACACGGCGGCTCTCGGCGCGATAGCCGGCATGCGAGAAGCAGTAATGACGCCGGGAGCCGAATTTCCGCGGGCTGCCATCGGCGCTTAGGGCCAACATGTCCGGCATGCGGTCCACCAGCCATTTGGGAGGGGTGGCCGTGGGTGTGCCCAACACTACGCCGAGCCCATGGCGGTGCAGCGTGTCGATGGCGCGGTCGAGCCAGCCCCATTGGTACACGCCCGGCTCCGGTTCCAGGCGGCTCCAGGCGAACTCCCCGATGCGAATGCGGCTGAGCCCCAGCGCGGCCATGCGTCGGGCATCTTCTTCCCACCAGGCTTCCGGCCAGTGTTCGGGGTAGTAGCAGGCCCCCAATCGCATGGGTTCGGTCATGGAAGCTGCTCCAAAATCACCAGCCACGCGGTTTCCGGGTGAGCCAAGGGCAAGGCGAGGCCGGAGTCACGCAGTGCCGCGCCACTCAACACCAAGCCATCCCGCCATTGCGCTGGCTCGGCGAGATAACGCTGTGCTTTTTCCGGCCAGGGCTCCGGCAGACGTACGCGGTAACGAGCGTCCGCGTCGAGTGTCGGGAAGCGAACGGCGGAAACATCGTAGGTGGCCGCGAGGGCGGTTTGCGCCAACAGGGCCAGCCCACGCCCTTCATGCCAGACGAACCAACCGCGGATGCCGGCTTCGCTGGTTTCCGGAATGCTCCAAGTACCCGCATGCAGCACGTCGCGCCATTCCCGGTAGAAGGCGATGTGCTGCTGAAGCATGGCGAAGTCGGCTGCCGGCATGCGGCGCGGGTCCGCTTCCACGCCCATGTGACCGAACATGGCCACGCGCGCACGGAAGTGCATCGAGTATTGGCGTCCGGTCACCGGGTTTGGGCTTGGACCCACATGGTTGCCGGCGACGCGAGGCGGCAGGAATTGGAACCACCCGAGGTTGATGGCCAGCCGCTCCACCGGGTCGTTGTTGTCGCTGGCCCAGAAACGCGAGCAGCGACGCAGTACGCCGAAGTCCACGCGTCCACCGCCACTTGCGCAAGTTTCGATTTCCACCGCGGGGTGTGCTGTCTGCAAGCGGTCCAGCAAGGCGTAGTGCGCCAGCGCCTGGGCGTGGCCGCGGCCGGCCAAGGGGAACAGTTCCCGGTTGTGGTCCCACTTCAAGTAAGCGATGGTCCCCGCGCGCAGCAAGGCGTCCAGCTGGTCGAAAAGGTAGTCCGCGACCTCCGGCCGTGTCAGGTCCAGCACCAATTGGTGCCGTTGCGTGGGGCGCGGTTGTTCCGGCAAGGCGAGGCACCAATCCGGGTGTTGTCGGTAGAGGTCGCTTTTGGGGCTGACCATCTCCGGCTCTACCCACAAGCCGAAATCCATGCCCGCGGCTTGCACGTGTGCGATGAGTGGTGCGAGTCCGTCCGGGAAAATCGCAGAGTCTGCGGTCCAGTCGCCAAGGCTGGTGGTGTCGTCGCGACGTCCCCGGAACCAGCCATCGTCGAGAACGAAGCGTTCCACGCCCAAAGCGGCGGCGCTGTCGGCAAGACTGCAGAGGTCCGGTAGCGATTGGTTGAAGTAGAGCGCCTCCCAGGTGTTCAGGTGCACCTTTCTCGGCGTTTGCGTTGCTGTGCGGGGCAGCACTTGCGCCAAGGCATGGCGATGGAAAGCCGTACGCAGGCCAAGGCGGCCGCGGCTGCCGCAATGGAACAAGGCCTCGGGTGCGCAGTATTCGGCGCTCGGTGCGAGGACCACTTCACCCATATCCAGGCGAGCGGCAAGCAGGAGGCGGCTTTCGTTGTCGGCGTCGCGCTCGATGACCAATTCATGGTCGCCGCTCCACGCAAGGTGTGCGCCGAGCACGGCGCCCCGGGTTTCAGTGGCCGATTCGCTTTCGAGGCGCACCCATTGCGCTCCGTTGAAGCCAGGACGGCCACCTTGCGACACGGCGGAGAGAATGCCACGGGCCAACGGCACGGCTTCTTCACGCATTTCCGCAGCCCATCGCCCGGGAAAGCGAACCACGCGCGTGAATTGGCTCGGCAATGGCAAGGCCAGCGACGCTAGGCGCACCACTGTCAGTGGCGTGTCGCCATGGTTGGCAAGGCGATAGCGGCTGCTCACCATGCCCGTGTCGTGCAATTGCCAATCCAGCGTCACGTGCAAGCCCGCGCAAGGGTCGGCGAACTGCAACTGCAGACCAAAGCCTTGCTGGCTGGCGGCTACCAGCGCGAACGAGGTTTCGCATTCGCGGCCGGCGCGAAGGCAACGGACCGCTGGCGTGGCGTTGTTGCCGTGGCCTGCCTCTGGAAGCAATGAAGGCAGGGGCGGGTGGTCGGGTTGGCTTTCGTGGCGCCAACGGCTGGTGACGGTAGCGAGCGCCGCCAAGTCCTCTGCTTCGGGCAGACGCGAACCCAAATGAACCAGCCGGGCACCGCCGCGGCGCAAGTCCAGCACCACGCAAGTGTCTCCGCGGTCGAGGCGCAGGAAAGGCGGTACGGCGGGGGCTGTGGCCACGGGGACTCCTTTGCGACTTATGATAACCCCGGACCGTACCGCCGAAGTGCGGCGGAATGGCGCCAAACAGGCGAGGGGGTAAATCGTGGAAAGCACGACGTTGGCTGGCAGTACGGTGCAATGGGCGGTCTTCGTCTTGCTCGCCGCGGGGCTGGCGGTTGCCACCTGGCTGAAGGTACGCAGTGCGCGCGGCAGCAGTGGCAGTTCCGGCAAGGATGTCTATTTGGCTGGCGGCGGCCTGAGTTGGCTCTATGTCGCGGGCGCCATCACCCTGACCAATCTTTCCACCGAACAACTGGTGGGGATGAACGGCAACCAGATGCTGCTGTTGGCGTGGTGGGAGATCTGCGGTTTCTTCGGCTTGATAGTCCTCGCCTACGTCTTCGTTCCCATCTACTACCGCTACGGCTGTACCACCGTCACCGAGTTGCTCGAACGCCGCTACGGAGGCGGAAGCATCCGCACTTTCATCTCGGGGCTCTTCCTCTTCGGCAATGTGGTCATCTACTTGCCGGCCGCCGTGTATGCCGGGGGCCTGTTCCTGAAGCCCTTGTTCGGGCTCGATATTCCGCTCATCTGGTATGCGGCGTTTCTCGCTATCGCCAGCGCTGTCTACACAATTGCCGGCGGGCTGCGTGCGGTAGCAGTAGCGGACACCTTCAGCGGTATCGGCTTTCTCGGCATGTCATTGCTGGTGGTGTATCTCGCCCTGCAGGCTGTCGATTTCGACTTGGTCAGCGGCGTGCCGGCAGAGCGGCTGTCGATGTTGGGTGGGCCCGAGTCCCCCATTCCGTGGCCGACTTTGCTGACCGGAATGGTGTTCATCCAGATTTTCTATTGGTCCACCAACCAGAACATCACGCAGAAAGCCATGGCCGCGCCGACCGTGCGGGAGGCACGCAAGGGCGTGTTGGTGGCGGCTGCCGTCCGCATCCTCATCGTGCCGGTCATCGTGGTAGTACCGGGCGTGGTGGCTTACAAGTTGTTTGGCGATATCGGCGATGCCACTTACGGGCGCATCGTGGCTGAAGTCTTGCCGCCGTGGCTGTCGGGCGCGTTTGCCGCCATCATGGCGTCGGCCATCGTGAGCCACACCAGCGCCACGTTGAACAGCACGGTGGCGCTCTGGTCCATGGACTTCCATGAGCCTTTCATTCGCAAGGTATCCAACCATTGGCGCTTGGGTGCCATGGTTTCGGTCATCGTCACGGTATCCACCATTGCCCTGGTGCCGGTCTTCGAAGGCGCCGACAGCATCATCAACTTGCTGCAGCAGTTGAACGGGCTGTTCTCCATGCCCGTTCTGTCTGCCTTCGTGGTGGGCTTGCTGTTCCGCGGTGTGGCACCCGGTGCTGCCATCGCCGGCGTGCTGTGGGGCTTTCTGTTCTACGCCACGTACACTTTCTGGTGGCACCCCGCCCAGTTGGTCACCCTGCACTACATCCATTTCATGGTGATCGTGCTGGGCACTTCCGTGGGCGCGGCGCTCGCCTTCAATCGTTGGGTGCTGGGCCGGACCAGTCAGTTCACGGGGTTTTCACCAGTACCCGATAGCCCCAGGGCTTGATGGCGAGAACGTCGCCTTCCTTCAGCGAAATCGTGGCACCCGTGTCGAAGTCCTGGTAGTCGCCCACAAACAGCGTTTCCTTCAGCGCCACGCTCAGGGGTTTGGGCGAGAAGTTGAAAGCGGCGAAGACCTTGTCGCGGCTGTTCTGCCGAACGAAGCTGAGCACCTGCGCTTCGTGGTCGTTCGGCACGTGCTGCATGCGCGCGCCCCACTGCGCATTGTGCAGCGCCGTGTTGGCGTGCTTCAGCGCAAACAGGCGCTTGTAGAGGTCACCGTTCGGGTGCTCCTTCCACTGGATGGGATCCTTCTCGAAGAACTGCAACCGCTTGGTGTTGCCGGCTTCCTGACCGTTGTACACCAGCGGCATGCCGGAGCCGGCCACCGACAGCACCATCGCTGCCTGCACCGCCGGGCCGAAAGCTTCGAACTCGGTGCCTTCCCAGGAATTCTTGTCGTGGTTGCTCACGAAAGTCATGCGCATGGCCTCCGCAGGCCAGGCGTTGTCGTCGTGCGAGTAGTAGGCGGTGAGCGCACCGATATTGCCCTTCGCCGCCTGCTTCATCGCCTCGTACCAGCTCCAGCCATACGTCATGTCGAAGGCGTCGGCGTGGAGGTCCGTGGCCTCCCATTCGCCCAGCATGAACACCGGCTTCACCTTGTCGAGCTCGCGGCGCGCGGTGTTCCAGAAATCCAGCGGCACGAAACCGGCCACGTCGCAGCGGAAGCCGTCGATGCCGGTCTGTTCCACCCACAGTTTCATGGACTCCACCATGTACTGGCGCATGGCCGGCTTGGAGTAGTCGAAGTCGATGATGTCGGACCAGTCGTACCAGGAGGTGGGG
>JBEGRA010000246.1:0-3647 GCA_041180705.1 Pseudomonadota bacterium
CGGTCATTCCTTCCGCGGCGAGCCGTTGCTCCACACCGCGAAAACGCTGCTCGAAGCGCTGGTTGGTACCACGCAGCGCCGCCTCCGGGTCCACACCCAGATGGCGCGCCAGATTCACGACCGCGAACAGCACATCCCCGAGTTCGGCAGCAGTATCGGTAGCGACGCCGCTGGCCACGGCTTGCTCGAGTTCGCCCACTTCCTCGACGATTTTCGCCAGCACGCCGCCGGTATCGGGCCAGTCGAAACCCACACGCGAGGCACGTCGCCCCAGTTTGGCCGCGCGCGACAAAGCCGGAAGCGACAGCGGAATGTCGTCCAACGCACTGGTCTGCCCCCGAGCCGCTTTTTCCGCTGCTTTTCCGGCCTCCCATAGGGAAGTCTGCGTGGCGGCATCACCCACCGCGGCATCTCCGAAAACGTGCGGGTGGCGGCGCACCATCTTCTCCACCAGGCCGCGCGCCACGTCCGCGAAAGCGAACTCCTGCTGTTCTTCAGCGAGGCGACTGTGGAAGGCCACCTGGAACAGCAAGTCGCCGAGTTCTTCACGCAAGGCCACCAGGTCGCGCCGCGCGATGGCATCTGCCACCTCGTAGGCCTCTTCCAGCGTGTAGGGCACGATGGTGTCGAAGTCTTGTTCAAGGTCCCAGGGGCAGCCGCCCGCTGGCGCCCGCAGCCGAGCCATGAGGGCCGCCAGACGCGTGAACGCCGCCGCAGGCGTGCCGTCATCGACCGGGAGGCCAAATTCGTCCACGCGTTCGGCTTCAGACATCGGCCACCCCCAAAGTGGCTGCCAAACTGATGATCATGGAGGCCGTGGCACCCCAGATGCGCCGACCTTCCCAGTGGAATTCTTCCAGTTCCGCGGCGATTTGCCCGCCGAGTTTGCGCCAGGCTTTGGTCCGATTGGCCGGGTCCAGGAAGAATGCCAACGGCACTTCGAACACGCTAGCCACTTCATTCTCATCGGGTACCAGCGTGAACCCCGGCGCCACCAGTCCCACCACCGGCGTCACCCGGTAGCCGGTAATGACGAGGTGGTCGGGCAGATAACCGAGCACTTCCACATACCCTGCCGTCAGCCCGATTTCCTCGGCAGATTCTCGCAAAGCGCCACCGACAGGCCCCGCATCATCCGGTTCGACGCGCCCTCCCGGAAACGAGATCTGGCCCGCATGCTTCTTGAGGGCCGAGGCGCGTTCAGTGAACAACAACGTCGGGCCCGTCGGATGCACCACCAGCGGAACCAGCACGGCGGCAGGGGTCGGGTTCGCGGGGAGCAGGCCTCGCAGGAGTTCGGCATCGGCGACGGAAAGCCCGTGAAAACGCGGATCGACGTGCGACCTCCCTGGCTCGGTTCCCGCCAAACGGGTGCGCAACTGACGAATCAGGGCGTCGCCAGGGGCTGGGGAGGGTTCGGGGGAATGGGCGTTCGGGTACACTTCCACAGTTTACCAAAGGACCTGCAATGACCCCTGATGCCCTGCACGCCCTCTCCCCACTCGATGGTCGCTATGCCGACCGCATGGCGCGCCTCCGCCCCATTTTCAGCGAGGCCGGGCTCATCGGCTTCCGGCTGCAAGTGGAAGCCCGCTGGGTGTTGCATCTGGCGCAGGTCGCCCGCCTCCCGGAACTCTCCGGCGACAACGCCCTGGCCCCCGCCGTGATCGCGGCGCTGGATGGCTTCGCCGGGCCGCACCGTGCGGCTGACGCGGCGGCCGTGAAGGCCATCGAAAAGACCACGAACCACGACGTGAAGGCGGTGGAATACCACCTGCGCAACACGCTCGCAGCGGCTGGCGCCACGCCGGCGCAACTGGAATTCGTGCACTTCGCCTGCACCAGCGAGGACATCAACAATTTGTCCTACGCATTGATGCTCGACGCCGCACGACGCGAAGTGCTGCTGCCCGGCCTCGACAGACTCAGCGGCACGCTGGCCGCACTGGCGCAGGAACACGCGGCGCTGCCGATGCTGTCGCGCACCCATGGCCAGTCCGCCAGCCCGACCACGCTCGGCAAGGAACTGGCGAATGTCGCCTTCCGCTTGCGCCGCGCCACTGCACAACTGGCTGCCGTCGAAGCACTCGGCAAGATCAACGGCGCCGTGGGCAACTACAACGCACACTTGGCCGCGTACCCCGACGTGGACTGGCCGCAAGTGGCGCAGACGTTCATCGAATCGCTGGGGCTGCACTTCAATCCCTACACCATCCAGATCGAACCGCACGACTGGGTAGCGGAGTATTGCGACGCCCTGGCGCGCGCCGACACCATCCTCATCGACTTCGCTCGCGACGTCTGGGGCTATGTGTCGCTCGGCTACTTCCGCCAGCGCGCCGTCGCCGGCGAGGTGGGCAGTTCCACCATGCCGCACAAGGTGAACCCCATCGACTTCGAGAACGCCGAAGGCAACCTCGGCGTGGCGAATGCCCTGCTGCGGCATTTCGCCGAGAAGCTCCCCATCTCCCGCTGGCAGCGCGACCTCACCGACAGCACGGTGCTGCGCAACCTTGGCGTGGCGGTGGGCCACGCCGTTCTCGCTTTTGCCTCGCTGGAAAAGGGTCTGTCGCGCCTCGGTGTGGACGCCACGAAGCTGGCGGCGGACCTCGACGACAACTGGGAAGTGCTTGGTGAAGCCATCCAGACCGTCATGCGGCGCCACGGTGTGCCGGATGCCTATGAACAGCTCAAGGCCCTCACCCGCGGCCAGCGCGTGAATGCCGAAAAGCTGCGCACGTTCGTGGAGGGCCTGCCGTTGCCGGCGGACGTACGCGAGCGCCTCGCCAGCATGACGCCCGGCAGCTACACGGGCCTCGCGGCCACGTTGGCCCGCCAGTTGCCCGCCTGAACCCGCTGCGCAAGGAAGCGCCCATGTTCACGCTCGAACTCACCCGCTGGCAGGACAATGAACCCGACCTGCGGGCAGTTCGCACGGCAGTCTTCATCGAAGAGCAGTCCATTCCGGAAGAGGACGAATGGGACGAGATGGACGCGGTCTGCGTCCATCTGGTGGCCCGTCTGGAGGGTCGTGCAGTAGGGACGGGCCGCTTGCTCCCGGACGGTCGCATCGGTCGCATGGCGGTGCGGAAAGAAGCTCGCGGGACGGGTCTCGGGAGCGCCATCCTCCGACGCCTGATGGCAGCCGCCAGTGCCGCCGGGCATGCCGAAAGCGTATTGAACGCGCAGGTGGCGGTCATGCCGTTCTACGCAGCCCACGGCTTTCAAGCCGAAGGCGAAGTCTTCGACGAGTGTGGCATCCCGCACCAACGGATGCGGGCGAAACTCGCACCGGCTCGCGAGTTCGTGCCGCACCTGACGGTCGCCGCCGTCATCGAGCGCGAGGGCCAGTTTCTTCTGGTCGAGGAACTGGTACACGGTCGCCCCGTCCTGAACCAGCCCGCCGGCCATGTGGAAGCCCACGAAACGCTGGTGGATGCCGTGGTGCGCGAAGTGTTGGAAGAAACGGGCTACCGCTTCGTCCCGGAAGCCGTGCTGGGAATTTACGAGTGGCCGCGGCCCGATGGCGAAACCTACCTGCGGGTGGCTTTCCGCGGGCGCGTGGAGGGCGAACCCCGCGCCGAGCTCGACCGCGACATCCTGCGGACGGTGTGGCTGAGCGCCGAGGAGATGACCAAGGCCGGAGC
>JBEGRA010000247.1:0-4157 GCA_041180705.1 Pseudomonadota bacterium
TGAAGATGGAGCCGATGGTGAAGGTGGTACGCACGCGCCGGCGTCGCAGGCTGGCCCAAAGCAAAGGCAGGTAGCGAACCACGTGCGCGAGTTTCATCGCCTAGCGCACTTCCGCCAGCAACACGCCCTTGTCCAGATGCAACTGGCGGGTCGCGCGTTCAGCGGCACGAGGGTCGTGAGTGACCATCAGAATCGTCTTGCCATGCTCGCGGTTGAGTTCTTGCAGCAAATCCAGAATCTCGTCACCGGACTTGCGGTCCAAATCTCCGGTGGGTTCGTCGCACAACAGCAGCGTGGGGTCCGTGACGATGGCGCGCGCGATACCGACGCGCTGCTGCTGGCCACCCGACAGTTCGTTCGGTCGGTGCGACAGCCGATGTTCCAGCCCCACGAGCGCCAGCGCCGCGCGCGCGCGGCGGCGACGTTCGGCGGCAGGCAGATCCGTGAGCAGCAGGGGCAACTCCACGTTGCGCTCCGCGCTCAGCACGGGCAACAGGTTGTACATCTGGAAGATGAAACCCACATGGTCCGCACGCCAGCGCGCGAGCACGGCGTCGGGGAGTTCACCGACCGCCAACCCGCCGATGGTAAGTTCCCCGCTGGTGGGCCGGTCGAGGCCACCCAGCAGGTTCAGCAGCGTGGACTTGCCGGAACCCGAAGGCCCCATGAGTGCCACGAACTCGCCCTCGGCGATGTCCAGCGACAAGCCGTCGAGCACGCGCAGCGACTCTTCGCCGCGGCGGTATTCCTTGACCAGGTCGCGCAGATGAATGAGCGCAGGCATGCCTTAGCCTGCCGCCTTGGACTTCACGGCGCGACCATCGGCGAGGTCCTTCGCGGGGTTCACGACCACGGTGGTGCCCGGCGCCAGGCCGGATTCCACCGGGACCAGTTGGTCGCGGGCAGCGCCCACGGGCACTTCGACAGCCTTCAACGCGTTGTCCTTGACGATCCAGATGCGGGCTTTGCCCGGGCCCGCGGCGACCACGGCGTTCTCCGGCACCCAGGACTGCGGCGGCTTCACCTTGGCCGCGGCGGCGTCGAGGAAGCGCACCTTCACGCCCATGTCGGGCAGGATGCGCGGGTCCAGCTGGTCGAAGCCGATGCGCACACGCACCGTCGCCTTCTGGCGGTCCGCGGTGGGCACGATGGCGATGACGTGGGCGGCGAAAGTCACGTCATCGTAGGCATCCAGCACCGCTTCCACCGCCATGTCGGCGGCCACGCGATTGATGTAGCTCTCGTTTACATCCACTTCGATTTCGCGCGAGTCCATGTCCACCACGGTGGCGATGCCCGTACGCGTGAACCCGCCACCAGCGGAGATGGGCGACACCATTTCGCCCGGCTGCGCCGCCTTGGAAACGATGACGCCCGCAAACGGGGCGCGGATGACGAGGTCGTCCAACTGCTGCTGTTGCTGCGCCACGCGCGCCGCGGCCACCTGAACATTGCTGCGGGCCACCGCGAGCCGTGCCTGCAAGGCGGCCACATCGGCGGCGGCGGCATCAGCAGCGCTTTGCGCCACCAGTTTGCGCTCCAGCAGCGCCATGGTGCGGTCCCGCGTACGGGCGGCTTCATCGAACCGCACCTGCAGCTCGGCCAGTTCGCGGGTGGCGGCGTCGCGCTGCGCCACGGCCAGCTTCCAGGCGGCCCGCACGGCGGAATCGTCCAGCCGCGCCAGCACTTCGCCCGCCTTCACCACGGCGCCTTCCTCGAAGGTCACCTCGACCAGCTGCCCGGTCGAACGGCTGGCGACGGTGGCGATACGACGTGCCGTCACGTAGCCCGAGGCATTCAGCACGGCACCGGCCGCACTGGGGGGTTCCGCGACGGCCGTTTCCACCTCCAGCGGCTTGCCGCGACCAAAGAGCAGGAACGCCAGAACCAGCACCACCACGCCGATGATGGCGGGCTTGCGCCAACGCTTTGCAGCCGAAACCGCGTAACGGTTCGTCTCCGTGCCGCGGTCGATTTTCAGGCTCTCGAGGGTGTCTTTGTCCAGCGCCATGGTGCGTCACTCGAAGGGGTCGAAAACAAGACCGCCAATGCTACACGGTCAGCGTTCCCTGTTCAGGCTGCCGGAGCCGTAAACTGCCGGCCCATGAACGCAACCCAGAACGCCCAAAACACTTCACTGCCCGGTCTCGTGGACATCGGCCTGAACCTCGGCCACGACTCGTTCGACGATGACCGGGCCGAGGTAGTGGCGCGTGCCGCCGCCGCCGGCGTACGGCACATGATCATTACCGGTGCTTCGCTCGAAGGTACCCAGCGGGCGCTGGACGTCGTTCGTCAGTGGCCTGATGCCATGCGTTGCACTGCCGGCATCCATCCACACCACGCCACTGAACTGTTCGAGGAGGGGGCTGAAGACAAGCTCAGGACACTGATTCAGCAGCCTGAAATAGTGGCCGGTGGCGAATGCGGGCTCGACTTCTTTCGCAACTTTTCGCCACAACCTGTTCAAATTGCTGCATTCGAGAAACAACTTGAACTTTGCTCCGAATATCAGCTGCCTGTGTTTCTCCACCAAAGAGATGCGCACCCTGACTTCCTGAAGGTGCTGGACCCCTGGCTACCCAAGTTGCCCCGGGCGGTCGTGCACTGCTTCACCGGCACCGGCGACGAACTCCAGGACTACCTCGACCGCGACCTGTATGTGGGTGTCACGGGGTGGATTTGCGATGAACGTCGCGGGCATCACCTGCGCGAACTGGTCGGGCGCATTCCTCTCAGTCGCCTGATGATCGAGACCGACGCTCCTTACCTGCTCCCGCGCGACCTGCCGAAGGCACGCCTCCGACACTCCGGGGACCGCCGCAACGAGCCCGCCTACCTGCCGCACATTCTGCAGACCATCGCCCAATGCCGCGGTGAAACGCCCGAAACCACGGCCGCAGGCACCACGGCAACCGCCCAAAACTTCTTTCGCTGGCCTTGAAACGCGTTCAACCGCCTCGGCTACACTGCCCAAAGTCCCCGTAGGAGCTTCCAAAATGGATATCAGCCAGGCACGCCCGCTCATCCAGCGCGATTTCGCGACGCATATCCTGCCGACGCTCGCTGAATACGTCCGCATTCCGAACAAGAGCCCGCTGTTCGCCCCGGACTGGGCGCAGCAAGGCCACATGGACCGCGCCGCCGAATTGCTCGCGGGCTGGTGCCGCCGCCAACCCGTGAAGGGTCTGAAGGTGGAGGTGCTCCAGCGCGAAGGCCGTACCCCCGTCATCGTCTGCGAAATCCCGGCCACGGCCCCCGACGCCACCGGCAGCGTCCTCATGTACGGGCACTTCGACAAGCAGCCGGAGTTCACCGGCTGGGACAGCGACCTGGACCCGTGGACTCCCGTGTTCCGCGAGGGGCGTCTCTACGGCCGTGGCGGTGCGGACGACGGCTACGCCGTGTTCAGCAGTCTCGAGGCCATTGCAGTGCTGCAGGCGCAGGGTGTGCCGCACGCTCGCTGCCTCATCCTCATCGAAGCCTGCGAAGAGAGCGGCTCCTTCGACCTGCCCTACTACGTCGACCTGCTCGCGGACCGTATCGGCACGCCGAACCTCGTGGTCTGCCTCGATGCGGAATGCGGTGATTACGACACCTTCTGGCTCACCACCAGCCTGCGCGGCAACCTCGTCGGCACGCTCACCTGCGAAGTGCTGACCGAAGGCGTGCACAGCGGCATGGCCGGCGGCATCGCGCCCACGCCCGTGCGCATCCTGCGTGCCCTGTTGGACCGTCTGGAAAACGTGCATACCGGCGACGTGCTGGTGGAAAGCCTGCACGCCAACATTCCGCGGCACCGTCTGGACCAGGCTCGCGCGGCCGCCCAGGTGTTGGGTGAGTCCGTCTGGCGCAAGCTGCCTTTCAGCGCCGGCGTGGAGCCCATCAGCAAGGACCCGGTGGAACTCCTCATCAACGGTACCTGGAAGCCCACGGTGACCATCACGGGTGCCGAAGGACTGCCCGCCATCCGTAATGCCGGCAACGTGCTGTTGCCGCGCGTGGCCCTGAAGCTTTCCTTGCGCCTGCCGCCCACGGTGGATGCAGCCAAGGCCGCAGCCGCCGTGAAGGACATTCTGGAACGCGACCCGCCCAATGGCGCACGTATCACGTTCAGCATCGACAGCTCGCTGTCCGGCTGGCACGCGCCGGACCTG
>JBEGRA010000248.1:0-3947 GCA_041180705.1 Pseudomonadota bacterium
TGGGTGACGATGACGAAGGTGACCCCGAGCTTTTCCTGCAGGTTGATGAGTTCGAACTGCGTGTTTTCGCGCAGCTTCTTGTCCAGGGCGCCAAGCGGTTCGTCCAGCAGCAGCAGCTTCGGGCGCTTCACCAGCGAACGCGCCAAGGCCACGCGCTGGCGCTGGCCGCCGGACAACTGCTGCGGCCTGCGCTTGCCATAGCCGTCCAGCGCCACCAGCTTCAGCATCTGGGCCACGCGCTCTTGCCGCTCCGCCTTCGGCACACCGTCCTGCTTCAAGCCGAAGGCGACGTTGTCCTCCACCGACATGTGCGGGAACAGCGCGTAGGACTGGAACATCATGTTGACGGGCCGTTCGTACGGCGGAATGCCCGTCATGTCCTGACCATCGATGAACAAACGCCCTTCGGTAGGGTCTTCGAAGCCCGCCAGCATGCGCAGCAGCGTGGTCTTGCCGCAGCCCGAGGCACCGAGGAGGCAGAACGCCTCGCCCTGGTAGATGTCGAGGCTGACCTGATTGACGGCGACGAAGTCACCGAAGCGCTTGGTCACCCGTTCGATGCGCACATAAGGCACCGCCTGCGGGTCCTGCCAGGGCTTGAGTTTCTCGTCAGGACGCGTGTTGGCCATATGTGGCTGCGGCTGCCCTTGCGGCAGCCGCCCTCTGTCGTTGTGATCCCCCGACGGGCCGGCCGAAGCCGGCCCGCTTCCCCGGCTTATTTGCCGGTGCGCACCCGCGTCCAGGCGCGGTTGGCTTCACGGCTGTAGTCCTGGCTCTCCGCCAGGTGAGCGTGGAGCTTGGAACGCGTTGCGGCGTCCGGGTAGATGCCCGGGTCGTTCTTGACGGTGTCGTTCACCATGGGCAGCGAAGCCGCCACGCCATTGGCGTAGTTCACGGTGTTGGACACCCCGGCAATGACCGCGGCGTCCATGGCGTTGTTGATCCAGGCATGCGCGTTGTCGGGGTGCTTGGCATCCGCCGGGATAGCCATCATGTCGAACCACATGATGGCGCCTTCCTTCGGCACCACGTAGGCCACTTCCACGCCCTTGTTCGCTTCCGCGGCACGGTCACGTGCCTGCAGCACGTCGCCGGACCAGCCGAGCGAGACGCAGACTTCGCCATTGGCGAGGTCGTTGATGTACTGCGAGGAGTGGTAGTACTTGATGTACGAACGGACGCCCATGAGCAAGTCCGTGGCCGCCTTCAGGTCTTCCGGCTTCTCGCTGTTCGGGTCGAGGCCGAGATAAATGAGCGCGGAGTCGATGACCTCGGAAGGAGCGTCCAGCAGCGTGATGCCGCAGCCCTTCAGCTTGGCCGCGTACTTGGGGTCGAACACGAGCGCCCAGGTGTTCACCGGCACATCGGCGCCGAGAGCGGCCTTCACCTTGGCCACGTTGTAGCCGAGGCCCGTGGTGCCCCACAGCCAGGGCACCGCATACTGGTTGCCCGGGTCGTGCAGGGCGACGACCTTCATCACCTCGGGGTCCAGATTCTTCCAATTCGGCAGCTTCGACTTGTCGAGCTTGCGGAACACGCCGGCCTTGATCTGGCGCTCCAGGAACGAGGCCGAGGGGACCACGAGGTCGTAACCGGTGCTACCGGCCAGCAGCTTGCTCTCCAGCACTTCGTTGTTGTCGAAGACGTCGTAGTGGACCTTGATGCCCGTGGCCTTCTCGAAGTTGGCCTGGGTGTCTTCGGCGATGTAGTCCGACCAGTTGTAGACGTTCAGCACCTTCTCTTCAGGGGCGGCAGCAGCGCCTTCGGCGCCGGCCTCCTTCTTGGCGCCACCACAGGCGGCCAGGACCAGCGTAACAGCCGCGGCAAGCCACGGGCGGTAGGAAAGGCGCTTGGACATGGAAACAACTCCAACAACGAGGGAATACGCTCTTTATAACGCAGCGGGCTGCGGATTTGTAGCCGCAGCGCGCCTTGGACCGGCAGTGGACGCGGCGTCAGACCGGACCGCGGCCCGCCTTGAGGTCCGCCAGCGTCAGATCGAGGCAGCGGTGGGCCTTGCCGACCAGCTCGTCCACGTGTTCACGGGTGAGGATGAGCGGGGGCGAGATGATCATGGTGTCGCGCACGGCGCGCATGACCAGCCCCTCGCGGAAGCAGTGGTCCCGGCAGAGCGTGCCCACGGCGCCGCGCTTCGGGAAGAACTGCCGGGAAGCCTTGTCCGCCACCAGTTCCAGCGCGCCGATCATGCCCACACCCCGGGCCTCGCCGACCAGCGGGTGGTCCGCCAGTTCACGCCAGCGAGCCTGAAGGTAGGGCCCGATGTCCTCGCGGCAACGGTCCACCAGATGCTCGTCGCGCAGGATGGCGATATTGGCGAGAGCCGCCGCGCATACCGCCGGATGGCCCGAATACGTGTAACCGTGGGCGAATTCGCCGCCGTCGTTGATGAGGACGTCCGCCACGGAGTCCGCCACCATGACGGCGCCCAGCGGCAGGTAACCCGAGGTGATGGCCTTCGCGAGCGTCATGAAATCGGGCTGGAAGCCGAAGTATTCCTGACCGAACCAGCGCCCGGTACGACCGAACCCGCAGACGACTTCGTCGGCGATGAGCAGGATGCCGTATTCACGGCAGATGCGTTGCACCTCGGGCCAGTAGGTATCGGGGGGAATGATGACGCCACCGGCGCCCTGGATGGGTTCACCGATGAAGGCCGCCACATTTTCCGGGCCCAGCTCCAGAATCTTCCGCTCGATGGCGCGGGCGGCATGGATGCCGTAGTCGTCCGGCGACATCTCCCCGCCGTTCTGGAACCAGTAGGGCTGCTCCACGTGCACGATGCCGGGAATGGGCAACCCGCCCTGCTCGTGCATGTAGCTCATGCCACCCAGCGAGGCGCCAGCCATGGTGCTGCCGTGGTAGGCGTTGTCGCGGCTGATGATGGTCTGCCGCTGCGGCTGACCCCGCAGGTCCCAATAGCGCCGCACCATGCGCACGATGGTGTCGTTCGCCTCCGAGCCCGAACTGGTGAAGAACGCGTGGTTGAACTGCGGCGGTGCCAGCTCCGCCAGCACGCGCGCCAGTTCGATGGCTGGTGCATTGGCGCTCTTGAAGAAGCTGTTGTAGTACGGCAGCTCCAGCATCTGGCGGTAAGCAGCTTCCGCCGGTTCCTTGCGGCCGTAGCCGATGTTCACGCACCACAGCCCCGCCATGCCGTCGAGAATTTGCTTGCCTTCCGAGTCCCAGAGGTAAGGCCCTTCCGCCCGCACGATGATGCGGGACCCCTCATCCGCCAGCGACTTGAAGTCCGTGAAGGGGTGCAGGTAGTGGCGCGCATCCAGCTGCTGCCACTCGGCAGTGGTGCGGCTCGCCGCCAGCGGCGCACCGGGCGCCGGAAGGTCGTTACGGGTCATGCGGTCCTCAGACGTTCAGCAGCAAGTGCTCGCGTTCCCAGGCCGAAATGACCTGCAGATAGGCATCGTACTCCGCCTCCTTCACGGCCGCGTAGGCCTGCACGAAGCGCTCGCCGATGACCTCGTTCAGCGCCGTGCAACCACGCAGCAGCGACAGTGCTTCCGCGAGGGTACGGGGCAGCCCGAACGGCATGTCGTAGGCGCTGCCGGTAATCGGCTCGGTCGGCTTCAGGGCATCCACCATGCCGAGATAGCCGCAGGCCAGCGAACCGGCGATGGCGAGGTAGGGGTTGGCATCAGCGCCACCCAGACGGTTTTCGATGCGGCGGTTTTCGGGCGACGAACCCGGAACACGCAAGCCAGCCGTGCGGTTGTCGTAGCCCCACTGCACGTTGATGGGCGCGCTGTTGTAACGGGTGACGCGGCGATAGCTGTTCACGTTCGGGGCGAACAGCGACATGGCGGCGGGCAAGTACTTCTGCAGGCCGGCAATGTGCGCGAAGAACAAGTGGCTCGGCGTGCCGTCCTTGTTGCTGAACACGTTGCGGCGTGTCTTCACGTCCACCACGCTCT
>JBEGRA010000249.1:0-2766 GCA_041180705.1 Pseudomonadota bacterium
GCGTCGTAGTCGTCGACACTGGCGATGGGGCCAATGCGCACGCGCCAGAGCGGCTTGCCGTCGCGCGCGACCCGCACGACCAGCACGTTCTTAATGCCGCCAACGTTCAAACGATCACGCAAGCCGAAAGCGTTGGCTTCCACGCCGAAAGCCCCCACCTGCGCGTAAAGCAGTCCGCCGGTCGCCAGCGCCGCGAGCTTCGGCACGGACGGGGCACGTGGTGCGCTGGCGGCGAGTTCGGGCGTCATCTCCGGTAGCAAGCCGTCGTCGCCCGGCGGCAGGATGGCCTCCACTTCCACCAAGGCCGTGCCCTTGTTGAGCATGTCCAGCTTCATGGCAGCCGTGTAGGAAAGATCGATGATGCGGTTGTGCTTGAACGGCCCGCGATCATTCACCCGAACCACCACCGATTTGCCGTTCGCGAGGTTTGTCACCTTCAGGTACACCGGAATGGGTAGCGTACGGTGGGCCGCCGTCATGGCGTACATGTCGTAAGCCTCGCCGTTCGCGGTGTTCTTCGCATGGAAATCCGGGCCGTACCAGCTGGCCACGCCGCGCTCGCGGTAGCCTGCAGCGGAACGCAGCAGTTGGTAAGTCTGGCCAAGCACGCTGTACACGGGCGGGTTGCCGCGGCGGGTACGCGTTTCCGCGCGTGGCTGTGCATCGCCGATGGCAGCGAGCACTTCGCGCGGCGGTGGGGGCGGCATTTGGCCAGTGGCTGCCGTGTTTCCTGCGGGGCCGAACGGTGGGGTCGCGCCCGCGCTTTCGCCGGGCACGGGCAGGCCCTGGCTGTTGCCCGACGAGGCCGGGCTTTGACTGGTGTAATCGCCGCTGGTGTTGCGCGCTGGGTTCGTCCCCGTATGCGGGGCCGGCATCGCTGGTACCGACGTCGCAGTCGGCCGGGATGCCGGGCGCGTGGCGGGCGGCGTGCCCACGCAGCCAGCGAGCAGCACCAGTGCCGCTCCCAGTATCAGCGAGCGGTGGGTCATGACTGCGGTGGCGGCGGAGCGACTGGCGCATTGGACGGCGTTGCGGGCGACGGCTCGGGGACGACCGCCGCCGGCGTTGCTTCCGGCGCAGCTGTCACCGCTGCTGCTGCTGCCGCTGCTGCAGCCGCCGCATCCGCCTGCACCAGCGCGTTGCGCACGGCGGTGCCCAGTTCGTTCACCGTCATGGCGTAGAGCGCGCTGCGGTTGTAGCGCGTGATGACCCAGAGGTTCTTGTAGCCCACGAAGTAGGCGGGGCCCAGCGCGCCGCGTACGGCCACGAACATGGTGGGTGCGGTTTCCGGGAGCAGGGCTTCGAACTCCACGCCCTTGCGCTGCAGGCTGTCCACGGTTTCCAGAGTGGCCAGCTTGCTGCCTTCGATGATGACGTTATCCGGGTCGAACAGCGTGGCTGGCACCACGACGGGCTCACCTGTCGCCCAGCCGTGGAACTTCAGGAAATTCCCGACGCTGGCGAACACGTCCGGCCAGGTGGTCCACAGGTCGATGCGCCCGTTGCCGTCACCATCGCGGGCGAAGGCGCGCACGCTGCGTGGCATGAACTGCGGCGCCCCCATGGCACCCGCGTAGGAGCCCGTGACCACCAGCGGGTCCATGCCGTTCTCTTTCGACAGCAACAGGAACTCTTCGAGTTCCGCACGGAAATACGGCGCGCGGGGTGGGTAGTCGAAAGCCAGCGTGGCGAGCGCATCCAGCACGCGGTACTTGCCGGTGATGGTGCCGTAGAAGGTTTCCACGCCGACGATGCCGAGAATGATTTCCGGCGGCACGCCGCGTTCTGCCGCGATGCGTTCCAGCGGTTCGCGGTTGGCCTGCCAGAACGCCACGCCTTCGCGAATGCGGCGGTCGGTGATGAAACGCGCGCGGTATTCGAACCAGGGCTTGGTTTTCTCCGCGGGGCGGTTCATGGCCTCGATGATGGCCGGCTGCGAAGTGGCGGAGAGCAGCAGCGTGTCCACCCACGCAGCATCCAGCCCGTGCTTGCTGACCATCTCGGCACTGAAGGCCTTCACGTCCTCGCGCGTGGTGTCCAGGGCGAGCGCCATGGGCGAAACGCTGCTGACCAACAGCAGACCGAAGAGGGCAGTGACGAGGGAGGGGCGGAGCTTCAACGCACGAGTTTCCGGTGGGAGTGGATGGACAGGAGGATACCGAACCCGGCGAGGAGGGTCACGGCGCTGGTGCCGCCGTAGCTCACCAATGGCAGGGGCACGCCCACCACGGGCAGGAGGCCGCAAACCATGCCGGCATTCACCACCACGTACACGGCGAACGTCAGCGCAATGCTGCCGGAGGCGAGGCGGCCGAAAGTGTCGCGCGCGTCCATGGCCATGAACAAGGCACGCCCGATGACCCAGGCGTACAGAAACAGCAACACGCCTTGCCCGAGAAGACCAAGCTCTTCACCGATGACCGCGAAAATGAAGTCCGTGGAGCGCTCCGGCAGGAATTCCAGCTGCGCCTGGCTGCCATTCATCCAGCCTTTGCCGAACACGCCGCCGGAACCGATGGCGATTTGCGACTGGATGATGTGGTAGCCCTTGCCGAGCGGGTCCTGCATGGGGTCGAGCAGCATCTTCACGCGTTGCCGCTGGTAGTCGTGCAGCAGGAAATTCCAGGCGAACGGTACCGCAGCAGCCAGCAGGGCGGCACCGGAAGCAATCACCTGCCACGAGAGCCCAGCCAGCAGCACCACGAACACGCCGGCGCTGCCCACGAGGATGGCGGTGCCCAGGTCCGGTTCCTCGGCGATCAGCAG
>JBEGRA010000250.1:0-3190 GCA_041180705.1 Pseudomonadota bacterium
CCCGGCCACGCTCACGCTCTGCGACCGCCGCGGAACCGGCCGCAGCCTCGTCGTGGCGCGCTCCGGGCGCGTCCGTGCCGCCACTGCCCAATGCGGCTTCGTCATGGTGGAAGTGCTGGCCTCCATGGTCTTGCTTGCTGTCAGCGCACTGGCGCTCGCGCAGGGGGTATGGCAGTCCCGGCATACCGTCGCGGACTCGGCCCTCCAAGCCACTGCCATGGACGCCGTGGCCGCTGCCGCAGAGGCGTCACGACTTCTCGGCCAGCAAGAGCAAATGCCAGCCGAAGCCGCTCCGCTGGCCAATGCCTGGCGCGATACCTACGCCGGCGGCAATGGCAGCACACCCGCGCTCGTTCTGGTCTGGCACCCGGCGGTGACGAGCGGTGCGGGAACCGGCGTGGGCGATCCCGCCAGCGGCGCCCTTTGGCAAGCTACCGCCACCGCCGGCAACCTGCAGGTGGCATTGGTGGTTCACCCATGAACGGCCGGCAGCGGGGCATGAGCTTGGCGGAACTGCTCGCGGCACTTGCTCTGGCAGGCCTGGTGCTGGCCGCGGCGGCAAAGTGGCTGCAGGTCTCGAGCAAAGGCGCCCGGGAACTGCAGGCAGCGCTGGAAGTGAAGGAACAAATCCGCGCGGCACTCGACCTGCTGGAGTCGGAACTCCGCGCTGCGGGTGCCTACGGTCTGGTCCCCAGCCGCTTCCCGGTGGACGGCAGCACGCCCCTTGGTACCCCCGAGCTCGCGACCCTCGCCACCGGTGGGCGCTGCGCCTCCTCCCTCGCCCACGATCTGGCACACCCCGTACAGTGGACGAACTGGAATGGTGGTACCTGGCCGCTGGGTTGCGCTGCAGGCCCCGATGGTCGCGCCATGTCGGGCAGCGCCGTTCTGGTCACGCGCCGCGCCACTGCCGCCTTGACCAGCGACGACGCCGGCACGCTCTGGGTCGAGAGCACCCCGGTCGCGGGGCGTCTGCGCAGTGGTCTTGCAGGCGTAGTTCTGCAGCCGCAGACCGGCCCTCAAGGGGTCCCCACGGCGGCTGCCCCGCCGTCGCCCGCCCAAGCCTTGCTCGTCGTGAATGCTTTTTATGTCTCGCGTGACAGCACGGGCACGCGAAACCAGCCGAGCTTGCGCCGCAAGGTGCTAGTGGGTGGTACCAGCGGCCCGCGCTTCGAAGATGAAGAACTGGTCCCCGGCATAGAACGCCTGTCCGTCAGCCTGCCACCCACCCCCGCCGCCTCTACGGGGCGCCTGCTGCTCGTCGCCGTCACCGCTTGCTCGCTGCGCACGCCGGCGTTGAAGCGTACCGCCCAACGCATGGTGCTGCTACGCAACGGAATTGCCACCCCATGGCCCTGAACCCCA
Source organism: Pseudomonadota bacterium (assembly GCA_041180705.1). GTDB lineage: Bacteria > Pseudomonadota > Gammaproteobacteria > Steroidobacterales > Steroidobacteraceae > CAIOHZ01. Next base: position 1,366 of record JBEGRA010000250.1, read on the forward strand.
CACGCCCCTCGGCAGGATTCCTGCTGCCGGTATTGCTGCTCCTGCTGGCCTTGTGCGGCGTGCTCGCGCTGTCCATGGTCGCCAGCAGCACGCTCGATGCACGCGCCAGCCAGGCGGCTTGGTTCCGGCGTCTGTCTTTCGAAGCAGCCGAAGACGCACTGTCTTATGCAGTCCGCGAAGCACCCCGCCGTACCGCACCTTGGGCAACCGCATGGACCACAGGCCAAGGCGTCCGCATTCAACTGCAAGTTCGGTCGCTGGGCGATTGGAAAACCGCCATTGACGGCGCCGGCAGTCCGCAGACTGAACGGCACGAGCGCGCCATGGCAGTAGCCCGTTCTGGCCGTGGCGCCACGGTGCAACTGGAACAGGACTTTGCCTACCTGCCGGCGGATGCGAATGGCCCAGCCCCGCCGGCGCAACGAACCGTATGGCGCAACGTGGAAGTCGCCCCATGAATACCGCGAGAACACGCGGCTTCTCCCTCCTGGAACTGCTGGTGGTACTCGCCATTGCTGCCATGCTGGCGCTGCTGGCCACGGACGGCTACGCCGCAGTGCGTACACGCGCCGCACGCCACGAAGTGCGAATGGCGCTCTGGCGCCTGGCCGCTGCCCAGGAAACACATCGCCTGAACTACGGGTTCTACGCGACGCGTCTGGGACCCACACCGGGAGGCCCGACGATGGCTGGTGAACTCGCCCCGCCAGCCTTGCCGCCAGCAGGTTGGCAGTTCGCATTACTGGAGGTAGCGCCAGAAAGCTGGGCGCTGCGAGCTACCGCGACAGACGGGTCGATGGACCCGGAGTGCGTGGAGTTGCGCCTCGACGTGACCGGCCTTGGAACCGCCCGCGCCACCGATGGCAGCGACACCAGTCGCGTCTGCTGGCGCCGCTAAGCCCGCAGGCAGCCCCGTGGCCTTGCCTTCAGCGGGCGCGCGCCTCGCGCAGCGGCTTGGGCAGCGCGAACACCACGTGTTCCTCGCGGCCGGGAAGTTCCGCGGCCGGCTCTGCCCCCCACGCGACCAACTGATCCACGACGCGACGCACCAGAACCTCCGGCGCAGAAGCACCCGCAGTAACCCCGACGCAGTGGCGCCCCGCAAACCACTCGCGCTGCAAATCTTCCGGGCCATCGACGAGGTAACCGGGCAAGCCGGCTTTCTCGGCGATTTCACGCAGACGGTTGCTGTTGGAACTGCTGCGGCTACCGACCACGATGACGATATCGCATTCCTGAACCAGCGCCTTCACGGCATCCTGACGGTTCTGCGTCGCGTAGCAGATATCCTCGTTCCGCGGTGCCACCAGCGCAGGAAACCGTGCCCGCAACGCTTCCACCACACGCGCCGTATCGTCCACCGACAGCGTCGTCTGCGTCACGAAAGCCAAACGGGCCGGGTCACGAATCTCGAGTCCTGCCACGTCTTCGGGGGTCTCCACGAGCAGGATGCGCCCGCCGTGCGCCGTGTCGAATTGGCCCATCGTGCCTTCCACCTCAGGGTGCCCGGCGTGCCCGATGAGAACCACCTCACGCGCTTCGCGCGCATAACGCGTCACCTGCATGTGCACCTTGGTGACAAGCGGGCAAGTGGCGTCGAACACAGTGAGGCTGCGACGCGCCGCTTCCTGCTGGACGGCACGGCTGACACCATGCGCGCTGAAAATGACCGTGGCGCCGTCCGGAACTTCATCGAGTTCTTCGACGAACAACGCGCCCAAAGCTCGCAAGCGGTCCACCACGTATTTGTTGTGCACCACTTCATGACGCACATGGATGGGTGCGCCGAACAAGGTGATGGCACGTTCGACGATATCGATGGCCC
>JBEGRA010000251.1:0-3391 GCA_041180705.1 Pseudomonadota bacterium
CATAGGCTTGAAGGGTGACCAGCAACCCCACCAGCGAGGCCAGCGCGATGGAGTGGAAGAACACGTAGCGCAGCACCTCGCCCTCGCGCCCGTGGTAGCCCGTGGCCGAAGCGGCCACCACGATGGACTGCGCGTCCACCATCTTGCCCATCACGCCGCCCGCGCTGTTGGCTGCGCCCATCAGGTTTTCGGACAACCCCAGTTGCCCCGCCGCCACTTTCTGCAAGCCGCCGAACAGCACGTTGGAGGAAGTGTCGGAACCGGTGAGCGCCACGCCCAACCAGCCCAGCAGCGTGCCGAAGAAGGGGTAGAAGACGCCCGTATGGGCAAAGGCGAGACCCAACGTGGTGTCGAGCCCCGAATAGCGCGTGAGCGTGCCCAGCGCCAGCATGAGCGCAATGGTCAGCAACGGCAGGCGCACCCGCCACAGAGTCGCTGCGTAGGCCTGCCCCAGCGCGCGCCAACCGAACCCGAGCACGCGCCCGCCCACGAGCGCCGCCAGCAGGATGCCGGTCCCACTGGCCGAGAGCAGGTTGAACGTGAACTCCGCCGCCTCCGACGTGGCCTCGGGGACTACCGGCGGCATCCGCGACACGAGGTGGTGCAGTCCGGGCAAAGCGAACTTCGGCGCGAACCAGCCATTCAGCCAGGTCTTCACCACCGGCAGACCCCAGCAGAACACGAAGACCGTGAGAATGGCCCACGGGGCCCAGGCGCGGCGGACCTCGGCGGTCGAGACGGGGGCGCTGGCTTCCGCGGTTTCGGCCGCGTTGCCGGCCACGCCTGAGACCGTGGTGGCAGTGACCGCTTCACCAGCCGGAGTCCAATGGTCCACGGGCCGCCACCAACGCAGGAACAGCGCCAAGCTGCCAAGGCTGCACACGGCCGCGATGACGTCCACCAGTTCGGGGCCGATGTAGTTGGACACCAGGAACTGCGGCACGGCAAACGCCACACCGGCGACCAACGCCGCCGGCCATACGGCGCGCGTGCCGCGCCAACCGCAGAACGCCAACAACAACCAGAACGGCACCAGCACCGAGAAGAACGGCAACTGCCGCCCCACCATCGCCGATACCGCCATCGCGTCATAGCCATGCGTCTTGGCGAGCGTGAGGATGGGCGTGCCCAAGGCCCCGTAGGCCACCGGCGCCGTATTGGCGATGAGCGACAAGCCGGACGCGGCGAGCGGCGTGAACCCCAGCCCGATGAGCAAGGCGGCCGTGACTGCCACGGGTGTGCCGAAGCCCGCCGCGCCTTCGAAGAACGCGCCGAAAGCGAAGGCGATGAGCAGCAATTGCAGGCGACCATCCGCAGTGAGCCCGGCGATGGAACGCTGGAGCACCCGGAAACTGCCATCGCGTTCCGTCAACTGGTGCAGGAACAGGATGTTGAGCACGATCCAGCCGATGGGCAGTAGGCCGGTGAGTGCGCCCAGCAACGCCGCGGAGGCCGCCATGCTTCCCGGCATGCCGTACACACCCACTGCCACGGCAGCGGCGGCAGCCAACCCGGCAGCGGCCGCCCAAGGAGCTTGCCAACGCAACCAGGCGAGACCGCCAAGCATCACGACCACTGGGAAGGCCGCCAGCAGCGTGGACAGCCAGGCATTGCCCAGCGGGTCGTAGATCTGTTGCCAGCCCATGGCGAATCCCCAGTGATTGGATTTATTGGTGTTTTGAGTGTTCGGGCGTTCCAGCGCCTCTGCCGAAACCTAACAGCCTTCAGCGTTTCTCGCCACGGGCCGGCGTACCAGCCAAAGCCCGAGGAACGTGACGGCACCATTCAGCAAAAGCAACTCGAAGCCGAAGTGATAGCCCCAGAACCACTCGGCGGAATGGCGGTCCAGCAGGAAAGTGACGAGGGGCGCGAGTACGGCCACGACCGGCACCCACGCATCACGCACGGGAGCGCGCGTGAACAGGCCGAAGGCAAACAAGCCAAGCAAGGGCCCGTAGGTATACGTGGCCAAGGCGAAGACCAACTGGATGACGCTGGCACTGCCCACCGCGTGAAAAACCGCCATGGCAGCCACGAGCGCAATGCTGACCGCTACATGAACCCGACGCCGCAGCGGTTCCTGCACACTAGCCGCACGCTGCTGAACTTGCAGCAGGTCCACGCAGACACTGGTGGTGAGCGCCGCCAGCGCACTGTCCGCGCTGGAATACGCCACTGCCACCATCCCCAATACGAACAGCAACCCCACCACCACCGGAACACCGGCATGGGTGGCCAGCCACGGGTACATCTGGTCCGGCTGGGCAGGCGGCACCAGCCCCTGGGCGCCCGCGTACAAATACAGCAAGGCGCCCAGCGACAGGAACAGCAGATTCACGCCCACCAGTGCCACCGTGAACCACAGGACGTTGCGCTGCGCCTCCGGCAGCGAACGGCAGGTGAGGTTCTTCTGCATCATGTCCTGGTCCAGCCCCGTCATGGCGATGGCAATGAACATGCCGCCGAGGAACTGTTTCCAGAAATAAGTGGGCGCCGCAACATCGGTGAAGTTGAACGCGTGGCTGTAGTCGCTGGCGGCCACCAGACGCAGCGCAGCCAGCGGTGAGCCCGCCAGGCTGTTACCCAAGGCCCACACGGTACCCACCAGCGCCAGCAACAGGCAGGCTGTCAGCAGCGTGTCCGTCCACAGCACGGTGCGCACGCCACCGCGACGCGTGTACCCCCAGATGATGGCGACCATGCCGGCCGCCGTCGCCAGGAATGGCACGCCCCAGGCGTCGAACACCAGCCACTGCAGCACCTTCACCACCAGGTACAGGCGCGCAGCCACCCCGAGGCCGCGACTGAGCAGGAAGAAGGCGGCACCGGTGCGGCCACTGGCGGCACCGAAACGCTCGCCCAGATAGCCGTAGATGGACACCAACTGCAGCCGGTAATAGAGCGGCAGCAATACCAGTGCGATGACGGCATAGCCGGGCACATAGCCCAGCACCATCTGCAGATAACTGAAGCCCTGCGCGCCCACCAGCCCCGGGACGCTCACGAACGTGACGCCACTGAGCGACGTACCGATCATGCCGAAGGCGACGACGTACCAGCGTGAACGGCGCTCGGCGAGAAAGAAAGCGTCGGCACTGACAGTACCCGTGCCACTGCCCCCCGTACTACCGGACCCAGAGCCACCGGCAGCTTTTCCAAGCCCGGCCGTGAAGCGACCGATGACATGCAGCAGCACGCCGTAGGCAACCAGAATGGCAAGCACCAGCGAAGGCGCAAGCGTGGAGGCAGGCAAAGACGAAGCAGACATGCCCGCCAAGATAACTCAGCGGCTGCGAGGAGGGACGAGGAAGAGCTGAGCAGTCGCTTCTAACGACAACGGGGCACGTTCAAGTGCCCCGTGTCGGAAGGTGGCAGCGACACCTGCTTGTGT
>JBEGRA010000252.1:0-2927 GCA_041180705.1 Pseudomonadota bacterium
ACATTCGCCGCTTGCGCAAGGCGTTGCAGGACCACGGTTGCGAGCACTACGTGCAGACCGTTCGCGGCTCCGGGTATCGCTTCTCCACGCGTCCGGCCTGAGACGGGTAACATTGCGCCTGTCATGGCTCCCCTGAACCGTCCCGTCCCGTTGTTCTCCGCCACCGCCTGGGATGCCTTGGGGCGCGCCGCGGCCTGCGCCATTGCCGGCGCGCTGGTCGGTCTGCCTTTCGGACACCCTACCGGTGGGCTGGCGCTGGGCCTGGCGCTTTACGGGCTGTCGCAAATCCGGCAGTTGCTGCGTTTCGAGCGCTGGTTGCGCCTGCGCAGTGTCGAACCCCCGCCCGACACCACCGGTCCGTGGGCGGAAGTCATCGCGCTTGCCACGCGACTTTATCGGCGCAAGCAGTTCCACAAGCGCCGCGTGGTGCAGTTGTTCCGCGAATTCCGCCGCATGACGGCGTCCATGCCCGATGGCGTGGTGGTGCTGAACGGCAACGACGAAATCCAGTGGTTCAACCGGCAGGCGGCCACCTTGCTCGGGCTGCGTCGCAAGGTGGATTTCGGCTATCCCATCCAGAATCTGGTGCGTCAGCCGGCGTTCGTGCGTTTTCTGGAAGCGGCCCGCCTTGCCGAGGCCGCCGCAGCCCGGCGTGCGGTCAAGGACGCTGCCGGCGATGGAATGCGCAGTGCGGATGCAGCCGGGGAGGAGGGCGAGCCCACCGAGGCCGCCGTGGTCATCGCCTCGCCGGTGGCGACGGACCGGCGTTTGTCGTTCCATCTCATTGCCGCTTACGGCATGGGGCAGCGGCTGTTGCTGGTGCGCGATGTCACCCGCGAGGCGCGACTCGAGAGCATGCGCAAGGACTTCGTGGCAAACGCCTCGCACGAACTGCGTTCGCCGTTGACTGTCATCTCCGGTTATCTCGACACGCTGGCGGAAGAGGGAGCGTTGGATGCCGCTTGGCAGGGCCCGGTGGCTGAAATGCGTCGCCAGACGCTGCGCATGACGGAAATCGTCGACAGCCTGCTGGAGCTTTCGCGTCTCGAGGCCTCCGGCCGCGAAGCGCCGCTGGAGCGTATCGATCTGGCCGGACTGGTGGCGCAGCTGCGGCGTGATCTCATGGCCGGGCTCGTACGGCCCGGCGTGTTCGAGGTGGACGTGCCTACGCCCGCCATTCTGCTCGGCGCTCCTGCCGAAGTGCACTCCATCGTGTCGAACCTCCTTACCAACGCCGTGAAATACACGCCCGAGGGCGGGCGTATCGCCGTGCGCTGGAGCGTGGACGCCAACGGCGGACATCTGGCCGTCACTGACAGCGGCATCGGTATCGCACGCGAGCATTTGCCGCGACTGACGGAGCGTTTCTATCGAGTCGATCCGGGGCGGTCGCGCAAGGAGGGTGGCACGGGCCTGGGGCTCGCCATCGTGAAGCATGCGGTGCAGCGGCATGGAGGTTCGCTCGAAATTGCCAGCGTGGAAGGTCGTTGCAGTACGTTTACCTGCCACTTCCCGCTGCGCCGTGTGGTGCTCGCCGCTCCCTGAGCGCTGAAGGATGTCCCGGTTTTGCCATCGTGCTGCCACGAAAGTGTCACACACGGCCCGTATAAAGAATTCCGGCCCAGCCCGTGCGGTATTGCGCGTTGCCCCGGGCCAGAGAATTCCAGTCCTATCCCGGAGACTTCCTGTGAAGAACGCCTACCTGACCACCGCCGTCGCTGCCATCCTGGCTGCTGGCGCCCTGGCCTCTGCCGAGGCTTCCGCTGCCGCTGCCCGTACGCCGGCTGCGACCACTGCCGTTGTGGCGGTGTCTGCCAGTGACCTCGAAGCGTTGCGCGCGGAATTCACGGCCCTGCGTGAACGTTTGGAGCGCCTGGAAGCTGCGAACACGCAGCTCACCGCGGAAAACGCGGAACTCAAGACTGCCGCCGCCGACTCCGAGCCGGTCATCGACTACCTGAAGTCGCAGATCAAAGAGCAGCGCGTGGATACCGCGAGGCTGCAGGCTGACGCCGACAAGGTGCGCGGTGCCGACTGGGCCTCGAAGATGAAGTGGAAGGTCGACATGCGCTATCGCATGGAAACCATCGAGGGTGACACGCTGCCGAAGCGCCAGCGCGACCGCATCCGACTGCGTGCCGGTCTCGAGGCGAAGGCCACAGACAACCTGCTGGTAGTCGCACAACTCGCCACGGGTGGCACCGATCCTCGCTCCAGCAACCAGACCTTGTCTGGCCAGGCGGACCGAGAATCCATCGGAGTGGATCTGGCCTACATCGAATGGAACGTGGCTCAGGGCCTGAAGGTGACCGGCGGCAAGATGAAGAACCCGCTCGTTCGCCCCGCCGACCTGTTCTGGGACAACGACCTGAATCCGGAAGGCCTGTCGTTCTCCTTCGAGCGCGGTCCCTGGTTCGGCAGCGCGAACTACTTCTACCTGACCGAGCGTTCGGGCATTGCCACGGCCGGCGCCACCTTTGCCACGAAGGGTTCCGAGTCCACGGCGACGGTTGGCCAAATCGGTTACCGTTTGCCGGTGGGTGACGTATCGACGCTGACGCTCGCCGCCAATTACACGGACCTCGGCGCGGGCAAGGGCCGTTGCGACCTGTTCGGCAACACCGGCAACGGCAACACCACGGTGGCGCTGACGGCTGCGCCGTGCTCGGCGACGAACAACGCCTCGCTGGCCTACGACTACAAGGTGAGCGGCCTCCAGGCGCAGTACGACACCACGCTCAGCGGCCTGCCGCTCTCGGTCTTCGGCGAGTACGCCAAGAATGATGGCGCCAAGAATGGTCTAGACAGCGCGTACGCCTTCGGCGCCTCGCTGGGCAAGGCAGCCAACACCAATACCTGGGAAGTCAGCTACCTGTACCAGTCGGTCGACAAGGACGCGCTGTTCGGCATGTTCACGGACTCCGACT
>JBEGRA010000253.1:0-8344 GCA_041180705.1 Pseudomonadota bacterium
TGCTGGAGCAGGGCTTGCCCATGGCGCAGGTGGTGCGCGAAGGCGCACAGCGCCGCCTGCGCCCGGTACTCATGACAGCGACCATCACCGCGCTGGGCTTGGTGCCCTTGCTGCTGGCTTCCGGTCCGGGCTCCGAAATTCAGCGCCCGCTGGCCATCGTGATGATTGGCGGTCTCATCAGTTCCACCGGTCTTACCTTGCTGATGTTGCCGCTCATTTACAGTCGCTTCGGCGTTGCTTCGCTGCGTGAGGTGGCGGCATGAACTACTACTCCTTGAACGCGGTGCGTGCCCTGTGTGCTGCGGTACTGACGGTGTGTTGTTCGCTGGCGGCCCCGGCTACCGTGGCTGCCCATGCCGCTGCGCCATTGCCCCCCGAAGAAGCCGTGCTCGCTGCCATCGACGAACGCCCGGCGGTGCAGGCCGCGTTGGCAGGCCAGCAGGCCGCCGAGGCGCGCGCGCGCGGCTTGCGCGCTGGCACGCATGAGTTTCTGCTGGGTGGCAATTGGCATGAACGGCGTGTCGACGGCGAGGGTGGCTACGATGAATGGGAGGCGAGCGTTTCGCGTGGCGTGCGTTGGCCGGGCAAGGCGCGTATCGACCGCAGCCTGGCGGACCTCGAAGGCGAAGTAGCCCACAGTGCGCTGGCGGATGCTCGCCATGAAGAGGCCAGAACCTTGCTCGTGGCTTGGTTCGGTTGGCTGCGTGCGGCGGCAGAGGCCAAGCACGAGGCTGCCTTGGCCGAGGCGCTCGTTCGGACAGCCGCGGCCTTGCAGCGCCAGACAGACCACGGCGAGGCCGCACCCATGATGCGGGAGCTGGCTGCTGCGGAAGCCGGTAAAGCACAGGCGCGGGCGGTGCGCAGCCGCTTGGCAGAGCGCCAGGCACGTCATGCCTTGGCTATCGCGTTCCCGAAGCTGCCGCTGCCTGAACAAGCGCCGGCAGTTGGCGAGCCCAGCGCTCCCACGCGTGCGGTGGCCGAATGGCGCGAGACCATCTTCCGCGAGAACCATGAGCTGCAGTTGGCGCAGTTGGCCCACGAGACCGCCGAACTGGCAGCGCGTCGCGCGCAGGCGGACCGTTTGCCCGACCCGACCGTCGGCGTGCGGGTCCTCAGCGAACGGACCGGCGCTGAACGTGCCGTGGGCTTGATGGTCTCCATTCCGTTGCCGGGTGCATACCGCAGTTCGTTGGCCGCGGAAGCCCGTGCCGAGGCGATGGCGGCCGCTGCGCGGCTTGAAGCCACCCGACGTGCCCTCGAGGAGACGGCAGCGCAAGACGTGGCCCAGATGCAGGCGACGCTGGAAGCGTGGCAGCCGCTACGCCAAGCCGCTGCCGACGCCGAAAGCCATCAGCGCCGCGCCCAACGGGCCTACGAGCTGGGGGAGAGTTCGTTGGCGGAACTGCTGCTCAGCGTGACGAGTTCCGCCGATACCTTGCACGAAGAGTTGCTGGCGCGCTTGGCGGCCCACGAAGCCCTGGCCCGGTTGCGCATCGACGCGCACGAGCTTTGGGCTGTGCACGAAGACGAGGGGCGCGACGCTCATTGAGGCACGGTGCCCTCAAGTAGTCGCAAGCTGAATCTGGAAATTCTGTATCAAGAGTCGCGAGCAAGCTCGCTCCCGCAAGACCAAAAGGCGAACCGAATCAAGCGTTGCGAGCAAGCTCGCTCACACAATCGACCTCCCCCCCAATCAGTCCCTTCAACACCCAGCCCGATCTATTGACGCGGCTGATGGGTGGAAGCGCCAAATGAAATATCCCGCTCCGAGCCCCTCGGCTAGACTCGGGTGCTGTTGCACGACTGCAACAATGTTGCGGAATCGTCGTATTTCAACTCGGTCTTTCACCGGTTTCGAGGGGGCATCTCATGAAGCATCGTATCCCGGCGAGCATTGCGCTTGGCCTTACTGCACTGGCGGCCGTTCAGGCGCCGGCCTTCGCCCAGCAGTCCGAAGACGCTGGTATCGCTGAAGTGGTCGTCACCGCGCAGAAGCGCGCGCAGAGCCTGCAGGATGCGGCGGTGGCCATCGATGCAGTCTCCGGCGATGAACTGGCCGTGGCCGGCATCCTCAGCGCGCGCGACATCACCAAGCTGGTGCCCTCGCTCACCATCGCCAACGGTGGCGGCCAGAATGCTTCGCTGTTCCTGCGTGGCGTCGGCAACCGTACGAACAACTCCTACAACGACTCGGCCGTGGCCGTGTCCTACGACGGTGTCTACATCACGCGCGCGGCTGCGGTCACGGCCGCCGCTTTCTACGACCTCGAGCGCGTCGAAGTCCTGAAGGGCCCGCAAGGCATCCTGTACGGCCGCAACGCCACCGGTGGTGCGCTGAACGTGCTGCCGGCCCGCCCGAAGCTGGGCGAGAAGGAAGTGGGCGTCAACCCCAACTTCGGTAGCTACAGCCTCGTGAACATCGACGGCTACCTAAACCTGCCGATCGGCGACAACTCTGCCGTGCGTCTCGCCGCCACGCGCCAGAGCCAGGATGGCATCAACCGCGATGGCACCGACGACCGCGATGTCACGGCGTTCCGTGCGCAATACCTGCTGGAAGCCAAGGAAGGGCTTTCGGTTCGCGTTGGCGCGGATTTCACGCGTCTGGGCGGCAAGGGCCCGGGTACGCACTACCTCGGCAACTTCACGCCGGGCCCGAATGGCTACACGTTTGCCGCCTCGCCGCTCGACCAGTTCGAGGGCATGGGCACGGCGGCCGCCAACGCCTACCGTTCGACGCTGCTCGGTGCGCCGGGCTTCGGCTTCCTGACGCCGATGAACACGAAGCCCTACCTCGACATGGACTACTGGGGTATCAACGCTGAAATCAATGCGGACCTGGGCTTTGCCGAGTTGACGGTGGTGCCGGCCTACCGCAAGAGCAAGGGCAGCGTGGCCTTCAACGGCCCGGCCTTCAACACCGCCGTGAACGTCACCGACGACAAGCAGACCAGCTTCGAAGCACGTCTCGCCGGCAAGGCGGGCAGCGTCGACTACATCACGGGCGTCTATTACCTGAAGGACGATTCGTTCGCGAACAACGTCTTCAATCAGGAGTTCGTGCTGCCCATCCAGAGCTACAACCAGAAGACCACGAGCAAGGCGGTGTTCGGCCAGCTCACCTTCAACGCCTCGGACAGCCTGCGCTTCCTGGCGGGTGCGCGCTACACGCGCGACTCCAAGGACATGGACGGCATCATCAACAACTTCATCACCTTCTGCGGCGGCCTGCCGCCGGGCAACGCCGTGCCGCCGGCTTCGTTCGGCGTGGGTTGCCAGGTGCCGGGGGCGCTGCCGCGCTACCCGAACTTCCTGAACACCGCTGGTACCATCGCGTGGTTGGCGAGCAATGGCTGGATTCCCGGTAACGCCACCGACGCCCCCAACGTGCAGGTGTTCCCGATCCTCACCGGCAAGGGCATGATCCTGAAGACCTACAACCCGGTCATCGCGGTCCGCAATTTCTCGCGCGCCACCTACAAGGGCTCGGTCGAGTTCGACGTGACGCCGGACAGCCTGCTCTACGCCACCTATGAAACCGGCTACCGTGCCGGCGGTATGCAGCTGGCCGAGGGCCGCCCGACCTACGAGCCGGAGTTCCTCGATTCGTTCACGGTGGGTTCCAAGAACCGCTTCCTCGACAATCGCCTGCAGGTGAACGTCGAACTGTTCAACTGGAAGTACAAGGACCAGCAGATCACGTACTTCACCGTGGACACGAGCGGCACGCTCATCAACTCCAACGAAAACGCCGGTCGCGTCGACATCAAGGGCATCGACGTGGATGTGGTAGCAAAGCTTGGCAGCCATACCACGCTCGGTGCCCAAGTTCAGTTCCTGGATGCCAAGTACAAGGACCTTCACCTCTACACCGCCGCCCCGCGTGACAACATCAATTGTCCGTTCACGCTCACCGGCAGGTTCGCGGGTGGTGCGCCCGTGAAGGACTTCAACTGCTCCGGTCAGGACGGTCTCTACGCGCCCAAGATGACGTTCAATCTCGGCCTCGAGCACGTGGTCGACGTGGGCAATCTCGAGTTGGCGGGCCGCGTCGATACGGCCTGGCGCGATTCCCAGAACGGCGGCTTCGAGTTCTCGGCGTTCCAGCGCATCAAGTCGCAGTCGACCACGGACCTCAACCTTACCCTCCGCCATCCCGAGAAGGGCTGGTCCGTGGGGGCCTACGTGTTGAACCTCGAGGACAAGCGTCGCATGATGTTCCCGCAGATTGCTCCGACGGGGCAGGCCGTGGCGAACTACAGTGCGCCGCGTACCTACGGTCTGCGCGTATCCGCCAAGTTCTGAGGACACCCTGATGAATACGGTCGACCGTCGACAAGTCCTGGGGGCCCTGTCGGCGGCCGCCGTTTTCGCCACGGGAGCGGGGCGGGCAGTGGCCCGCTCCGCCACTCGCCGCCCGGATGTCATCTTCATCATGGCGGACGATATGGGTTACGCGGACCTCTCCTGCACGGGGTCCCGCCATATCCGCACGCCCAACATCGACCGTCTCGGCACGGAAGGCGTGCACCTCACGCAGGGGTATTCCAGCACCCCGATCTGTTCTCCAACGCGTACGGCACTGCTTACGGGTTGCTACGCGCAGCGGTTCGAAGTGGGCATCGAAGAGCCGCTCGCAAACAATGCGCCGCCGGGCATTGGCGTGCCATTCGAACGGCCGACACTGGCTTCCGTTTTCCGCGACATGGGCTACCGCACGCAGTTGGTGGGCAAGTGGCATTTGGGTGACCCGCCGAAGCATGGTCCCCGGCAGCACGGCTACGACGAGTTCTTCGGCATCGTCGAGGGTGCCGCGGATTACTTCGGACACCGGATGGTCGTCGAGGGGCGGCAGGTGGGGGTCGGGCTGGCGGCGGGGGATGCCGGCACCACGCGCGAGGGCTACCTGACGGATCTCTTCGGCGACGAAGCGGTACGTGCCATCGAGGGTGCAGGCGATCTGCCCCTGTTCCTCAGTTTGCATTTCACGGCGCCGCACTGGCCCTGGGAAGGCCGTGAAGATGCCGAAGTCGCGAAGCGACTGGGCAATTCGCGCCACAACGATGGTGGCAATCTCGCGAAGTATCGCGAGCTGGTCGAGGCCATGGACCAGAACGTGGCCAAAGTGATGGCGGCTCTGGCGAAGTCCGGGCGCGCCGACAACGCCATCGTGGTGTTCACGAGCGATAACGGGGGCGAGCGTTTTTCCGATACCTGGCCGTTCATCGGGCAGAAGGGGGAGTTGCTCGAGGGCGGCATCCGCGTGCCCATTCTGGTTCGTGCGCCGGGACGCATTCCGTCCGGCACCCGCTCGGACCAGGTGATGGCTTCGATGGATTTCCTGCCGACGTTGCTGGCCATGGCCGGGGGAGACGTCGCGAAGGCAGGGACCTTCGACGGTGTGGATCTCTCTTCCGTGCTGAGTGGCAAGACGCCGGCGTTGGCGCGGCGTCTCTGCTGGCGCTTCAAAGCGGCACAGCAGGCGGCTATCCGTGATGGCGACTGGAAATACCTGAAACTCGGCGGCAAGGAACATCTGTTCGATCTCGCCGAAGACGTACGCGAACGGGCAGACCTGGTGAAGGCGCAGCCTGCCAAACTCGCGGAATTGCGCCGGGCCTGGGATGCCTGGAACGCCCGGATGTTGCCCTACCGTGTGGATGGTTTCAGCGAAGACCTGAAGGAAAATTATGCCGAACGCTATTGAGAAGCGGCAGCAAGTTGCGTCTTTCACCGGCGCTCTTGCGGTACTCGCGATGCTCGTGGCTCCCATGGCCTGGGCTGGCCCGGCGGTGGCGGCGGCAGTGGGGCCCGGGGTTTGCCCTGCATTGCGCTGGGTGACGCTCGGCACGGCCGGCGGGCCGGTGCCGACGGCAGACCGCTCCGAACCCGCCAATCTGCTGATAGCGGGCGAGGAAAGAATCCTCGTGGATACGGGCGACGGCACCGTGGACCAGTTGGCTCGCCTCGGCATGGACCTCGGGCCGGTCCGTCACGTGTTCATCTCGCATCATCATCACGACCATACCGGCGGGTTGGCAGCAGTCATTGGTTTGCGTTGGATGAACAACTTCCCCGGCCAATTGACCGTCCATGGTCCGGTCGGTACTCGGGAGATGGTTGACGGGATCGTGGCTTCACTCGGCCCGCAGGGGCGCATCGGCTTCGGGTTGGGCAAGCCACCGCCGCCGCCCGCGGCTTCGGTGAAGGTGGTGGAAATCGCTGCTGGCGAGTCGGTTGCCATCGGCGACTTGCGCGTGACAACTGCGGCGAACACGCATTTCGATCATGGCGGTGCTGCCCCGGAGTCGGCAGGTCCGTCGAGCGCTGCCGTGCCGCAGTCGCTCAGTTACCGCTTCGAACTGGGCAATCGCAGCATCACCTTCACCGGCGACACCGGGCCGAGCGAGGCGGTCACTCGCCTCGCACAGCACACGGATCTGCTGGTGTCCGAGGTCATCGACCTCGATCGCTTGCTGGCCGAGATTCGCCTGCGGCGTCCGGACATGCCGCCGGCGGTGGCCGAGGGAATGCGCCAGCATCTGTCGACGCATCATCTCGTCCCGGTGGATGTCGGCCGCATGGCAGCCGCCGCGGGCGTGAAGCATCTCGTGTTGACGCACTTCGCCGTCCCCGGACTGCTGATCGAGTCGGAGCCGGCACTGCGGAGTGGAGTAGGCGGGTCCTACGCGGGCACCGTGGATCTGGCCCGCGACCTCGCTTCGTTCTCGGTCGGTTGCCCCTGAGGTAACGAACGCTCCGGCGACGGGTGCTGTGCCGCGTGGTGGTTGCCAGCCGTTGATCGTCAGCTCGCTCCCACAGGAAGAGTCTGAAGAGTCGGGAGCAAGCTCCCTCCTAAGGAAAGGCCCATTTACCCGCGAACTACCTTGCCGGGGTTCATGATGCCTTGGGGGTCCAGCATGGCCTTCAGGCGCTGCATCAGGTCCAGCGCGACTGGGTCTTCGTAACGTTCGAGTTCGGCCACCTTGGCTTGGCCTATGCCATGTTCCGCGCTGAAGCTGCCACCATGGCGCGCGACCACGTCATGGACGTAGCGGCGGATTTCTTCTTTCACGCTCTGCAGGCGCGCAGCACCGGTAGCCGCGAAGGCCTTGCGCTCCTCCGCAGTAGTGAACGACACCGTCGCTGCGGCGGGCGACAGGTTGAAGTGCAGGTTGCCATCGCCCACATGCCCGTAAGCTACCAGCCGCAGATCAGGATAGTGCTTCGCGAGATGGCTTTCGGCTTCCGTGTGGAACGCGGCCAGCTTCGCAATGGGCAGCGATACGTCGTGCTTGATGGACGCTCCTTCAAGGCGCTGCCCCGTCGGGATATTTTCGCGCAGGAACCATAAGGCTTCGCGTTGCGCACCGTTCTGCGCCAACGTGGCTTCACGCACCAACGGGTTATCCAGCAGCCATTCACCGAAGCGTTCTTCCAGGCTGCCATCCGTGGACTGTGCGTCGAGTTCCACCAGCACTTGCCCCGGGTGAATGACATCCAGTGCCGGCTTGGCTTGCTCGACATTGCTGAACAGCAGTTCCAGCGCGAGGCGCGGCATGTATTCGAAGGCTGTTACGGCATCGCCGAACTTCGCCCGGACTTCTCCGAGCAATTGCACGGCGTCGGCCAGTCCGCTCAAGCCCACGAAAGCCGTCACTTGTGCGGGCGGTTGCGGGAACAGTTTCAGGCAGGCGCCCGTGATGATGCCGAGTGTTCCTTCGGCGCCGAGGAACCACTGCTTCACGTCGTAGCCGGTGTTGTCCTTGCGCAGGCCGTTCAACTGGTTCAGGACGCGGCCATCGGGCAACACCACTTCGAGGCCCAATACCAGTTCGCGCATCATTCCGTAGCGCAGCACGGCAGTGCCGCCGGCGTTCGTGGAAAGGTTGCCGCCAATCTGGCACGTGCCTTCGCTGCCGAGCGACAGCGGGAACAATCGCTGCGCTTCGCGAGCAGCGGCCCCGGCGGCGGCCAAGGTCACGCCGGCGTCTACCGTCAAGGTGTAGCCCACCGGGTCCACTTCGCGTACACGGTTGAGACGCGCCAGGGACACCACGAGCGCGGGGCGGTCGGCAGGCGGCGTGGCGCCGCCGCAGTAGCCGGTGTTGCCTCCCTGGGGAATGACGACAACGCCGTTGGCGGCGCAAAGGCGGACGACTGCCTGTACCTCGGCAGTGCTGGCAGGGCGGGCCACGCCCAGTGCGGTGCCGGTGTATACGCCCAAATGGTCGGTGAGCGCGGGCGAGATATCGCCGTCGTCCGTCAGCAGTCCATGAGGCCCGAGGGCGGCGCGCAGTTCGTCCAGGAAATTCTTGGCATCCATGGACAGATTCTCCCACAA
>JBEGRA010000254.1:0-3338 GCA_041180705.1 Pseudomonadota bacterium
CGCCTTGAGGTCCACCACGCCGAGCCCGGCAGCCGCAGCCTCCTGAGCCGTGGCGGCCAGAATCTGTTCCGGCGTGGGCGGCGGCGGGGGAACCACGACGCCCGGCGGCACCACTTGCCCGGCGGGAACGCCCGCAGCGGCCGCGGGGGCTGACGACGTCGCGTTGTTGGTGCCCACTTGTTCTTGAGCGCCAGCGATAGCCGTGGACAGGGCCCCCAGCAGAGACAGGCCGACGGCGGCCAGAACCGGAACTTGCTTCATCGTTCAGTCTTCCTTGCGGAAATCGAGGGAGGCGGAGTTGATGCAGTAGCGGAGGCCCGAAGGCTGCGGGCCGTCGTCGAAGACATGCCCCAGATGCGCGCCGCAACTGGCACAGGTGACCTCCGTGCGCACCATGCCGTAGCTGGTGTCGCGGTGCGCCTTCACGCGGTCACCGGCCAGCGGCAACCAGAAGCTGGGCCAGCCGGAGCCGCTGTCGTACTTGGTCGTGGACGAAAAGAGGCCAGCCCCGCAGCAGACGCACGCATACATGCCGTCGTCTTTCAGTTCGTAATAGTCGCCGGTGAAAGCACGCTCGGTGCCTTTCTCCTGCGTGATGCGCCACTGGTCGGGCGTCAGGCGGCGACGGAGTTCTTCGGGGTCTGGCATATCGGACATGGTGACCGCTCCTCGGGCTGGAGCCCGATTATGCGCCACCCGCCGAGCGGAAGGCAGCGGTCGCGCTGGCGACCGCTGCCTCACCCTCAATGGCCCGCCAGCAGCTTGTTCAGGCGCCGCACGAAGGCCGCGGGTTCCGGCAGCGCGCTGCCTTCCGCCAACAAGGCCTGTTCATGCACCAGCAGCGCCAAGTCGTTGAAGCCTTCGCCGTCGGGCAGGGCCGCCAACTTCTGCAGCACGGGGTGCGCTGCATTCACTTCCAGCACGGGCAGTGAAGGCGGCAAAGCCTGGCCGGCGGCTTCCATCATCCGACGCATCTGCAGGCCGTAGTCGTGTTCGTCGCGCACGAGACAGCTGGCAGATTCGGCCAGACGCTCCGTGGCGCGCACTTCATCGACACGCTCGCCGAGCGCTGCCTTGAGGCGGGCGCACAGCCCGGCAGCCTGTTCGGCCGCGCCCTCGCGAGCCTGCTTCTCGTCGGCCGTCTCGAGGTCCCCGAGATCGAGGTCGCCACGCGCCACGTCGCGGAAACTCTTGCCATCGAACTCCGTCAGGTGGCTCATCAGCCAGCCATCGATGCGCTCGTGCAGCAGCAGCACTTCGATGTTCTTGGCGCGCAAGCGCTCCAGATGCGGGCTGTTGGCGGCAGCGTTGAAGGTGTCCGCGGTCACGTAGTAGATGTGCTTCTGGCCCGCCTGCATTCGGCCGATGTAGTCCACCAGCGACTGGTCCGGCGTCTCGCTGCCCGTGTGCGTGGAGGCAAAGCGCAGGAGCTTCGCGATGCGCTCGCGGTTGGCGTGGTCTTCCGCCGGGCCTTCCTTCAGCACGCTGCCGAAGTCCTTCCAGAACTTCGCGTACTTCTCGGGCTCGTCTTCCGCCAGCTTGGCCAGCAGGTCCAGCACCTTGCGGGTGATACCGCCGCGCATGGCCTCGGCCTCCGGGTCATGCTGGAGCAGTTCGCGCGACACGTTCAGCGGCAAGTCGGCGGAATCCACCACGCCCTTCACGAAGCGCAGGTAAAGCGGCAGGAACTGCTCGGCGTCGTCCAGGATGAACACGCGCTTCACGTAGAGCTTCAGGCCACGCGGGGCCTCGCGGTTCCACAAATCGAACGGCGCGCGCCCGGGAATGTAGACCAGCGCCGTGTATTCGCGCTTGCCTTCCACGCGGTGGTGACTCCACGAGAGTGGCGCCTCGAAATCATGGCTCAGGCGCTTGTAGAACTCGGTGTAATCCTCGTCCGTCAGTTCGCTCTTGCTGCGGGTCCACAGGGCGCGCGCATCGTTGACGCTTTCCCACTCGGGCGTGTCGTCCTTCTTCTCGCCCGCGGGATGCATGCGCACCGGGAAGGCGATGTGGTCCGCGTACTTGCGCACGAGGCTGCGCAGGCGCCAGCCGTCGGCGTAGTCCTTCGCGTCGTCCTTCAGGTGCAGCACGATGCGCGTGCCGCGCTCGGCCCGTGCGATGGTTTCGACAGTGAACTCGCCCTCGCCGCGGCTTTCCCAGCGCACACCGGCGGAAGCCGGCTGCCCGGCCTTGCGCGAGAACACCTCGATGCGGTCGGCCACGATGAATCCGCTGTAGAAACCCACGCCGAACTGGCCAATGAGCTGGGCGTCCTTCTTCTGGTCACCGGTGAGGCGCCCCAGGAACTCGGCGGTGCCGGAGCGCGCGATGGTGCCGAGGTTCGCCACGGCCTCCTCGCGCGTCAAGCCGATACCCGTGTCCTCGATGGTGACCGTGCCGGCGACCGCGTCGAAGTCGACACTGATGTGCAGGTCGGGCTGGCCTTCGTAATGGCCAGGCTCAGCCAGCGCTTCGAAGCGTAGCTTGTCGCAGGCGTCGGAAGCATTGGAAATGAGCTCGCGAAGGAAGATCTCGCGGTTGGAGTACAGCGAGTGGATCATCAGCTTCAGCAGCTGGCGCACCTCGGCCTGGAAGCCAAGCGTTTCCTGCGCCGCTGCGGCAGGCGCGGTGTCTGTGGTCATGGAAGCTCCCCGAAGTTCTGGCATTACCTGCCCCACGCACGGCGGGTGGCAGCAGGCCGACGGGACACTGTCCCGTGCCCCACCTGTGGGGCCGGCCTGGCGGGGATTCAAGGGGGATCAGCGGCGGCGCGTGTTTCCAGGCAGGCTGGCCACGGGTTCCGGCGGTGGGGCATCCCACTGCGCGCGGGCGCGCTCCGTCCAGACGCGGAAGTTGACGTAGTTGTTCAGGGAACGGGTGAGCGTGCCGTGACGCGCCGCCACCGGCTCTTCATCCTTCACCAACTGCGAACGACGGCGCTCAATGGAAGCTGGCGGACGGCCCGACCAACTGCCGTAACGGTCGATGCCGCCATCGGCGACCGCGGGAGCGGCCCCTGGAAAGGCTGGATTGTCGGTTTTGCTGTCGGCCATGACGAGCCCCTTTGCGGCGCAGGGGACAGACCATAGCGGCAAGCGCGAACGGGCAACAGGAACTGCGTCACACCAAGCGGTAGCAGGGCTGATAGTCACCGGACAGCTTCATGCGCCGCTGGGCCACGAAAGCTGCCAGCAAAGCGTCGAGCGAGGCCATGAGCGCCGGGTCGCTATGCACCTCGAACGGGCCGTGCTCGGCGATGGCCCGCATCCCCTGCTCGCGCACGTTGCCCGACACGATGGCCGAGAACATGCGCCGCAAGTTCGCGGCGCGTTCGT
>JBEGRA010000255.1:0-4147 GCA_041180705.1 Pseudomonadota bacterium
CGTTCGTCCGCCCGGTGCACTGGGTGGTGCTGCTGTGGGGCACGGAAGTGCTGCCCGCCACGCTGTTCGAATTGCCTTCCGGTCGCGAAACGCGCGGCCACCGTTTCCATGCTCCCGAAGCACTCGCCGTCACCGCCCCCGCGGACTACGCGGCACTGCTGCTCGAACGCGGCCACGTGGTTCCCGACTTCGCTGACCGTCGCGAACGCATTCGCGCCGGTGTCCTCGCGGCAGCCAGTGCCTGCGGTGGCGAGCCCGTACTCGACGAAGAGTTGCTGGATGAAGTGACGGCGCTCGTGGAATGGCCCGTGCCGGTGACGGGTCGTTTCGAGGAACGTTTCCTCGAACTGCCGGAGCAGGTGCTCATCTCCACGCTCATGGAACACCAGCGCTACTTCCCGGTGCGCGGTGCGGACGGCAAGCTCACGCCGTGGTTCATCACGGTGAGCAACATCGAAAGCCGCGACCCGGCGCAGGTGCGCGCCGGCAATGAACGCGTGGTGCGTCCGCGCCTCACCGACGCTGCCTTCTTCCACGACACGGACCGCAAGCAACCCTTGGCCGCGCGCGAAGCAGGCTTGGCGAAGGTCACTTACCAAGCGCAGCTCGGCAGCTATGCCGACAAGGCCGCCCGCGTCGGTGCCTTGGCCGCGCAGGTTGCCGGCCTGCTCGGCGCCGACACCACGCTGGTGGAACGTGCCGCGCGCCTCGCCAAGTGCGACCTGCTGACCAACATGGTCGGCGAGTTCCCGGAACTGCAGGGCGAGATGGGCCGCGACTACGCGCGCCACGACGGCGAACCGGCAGAAGTGGCCGAGGCCGTGTTCGAACACTACCTGCCGCGTTTCGCGGGCGACGTGCTGCCCGCCACGCGCACCGGCACCGTGCTCGCGCTGGCGGACAAGCTCGATACGCTCGCCGGCATCTTCGCGCTGGGCCAGCGCCCCACCGGCACCAAGGACCCGTTCGGTCTGCGGCGCGCGGCCTTGGGCCTGCTGCGTATCGTTCTGGAAGGGCAGCTCGCACTCGACTTGGCACCCCTGCTGCTCGCTGCGGTGGAAGCGGCCCGCACGGATTCGCTCCGTGTTACCGGTAAGACGCCTGCACCCGCCGCCGAGGTCGCTGCGCAGTTGCAGGAGTTCCTGAACGATCGCCTGCGTGGCGTGCTGGTGGAAAGCGGTCGCGTGGCCGGTGCCACCGGCGAAATGTTCGAGGCCGTGGCCGCCAATCACCCCACGGCGCCGCTCGACTTCGAAGCGCGCCTGCAAGCGCTGGTGGCTTTCCTGCAGTTGCCGGAAGCGGCTGCGCTCGCTGCCGCCAACAAGCGTGCAGCCAACCTGCTGAAGAAGAGCGAAGAGGCCACGGGCACGGTGGACGCCGCCGCACTGGTGCTGCCGGCGGAACAGGCGCTGCACGCGGCCATCGAAGGCGTGCGGCCTGCGGTGGAAACGCATCTTGCCGCGGGTGAATACACCGCAGCGATGTCGCGGCTCTCGCAGCTGCGTGCACCGGTAGATGCCTTCTTCGACGGCGTCATGGTGAACGACGAAGACCCGCGCATCCGCGCCAACCGGCTTGCCTTGCTGGCTGGTCTGCGCGCCCTCTTCCTGCGCGTGGCGGACCTTTCCCGTTTGGCGCTGTAGCCGCGGCCGCAGCATTCAGGCACCATCGATACAGCGCATCATCCGGGGGGTCGGCGTGCAATACCTGCGTTCCATCGTGTTCACGCTGCTGTTCTTCCTGGCCACGCTGGTCACGGCCATCCTCATCATCCTGTTCGGCTGGCTGCCGTGGCGGTTCCGTTACAGCCTCGCACGCGGCTGGGGCTGGACCGTGCTGCACTTGGGCAAATGGCTGTGCGGGCTCGACTGGGTCATCGAAGGCCGCGAGAACATTCCCACGGAAGGTGCCCACGTCACCTTCTGGAAGCACAGCAGCAGCTGGGAAACGGTGGCGCAGACGCTCGTCTTCCCGCCCCAGGCCTGGGTGTTCAAGCGGGAGCTGCTCTGGATTCCCATCGTCGGGCAAGCCGCCTTTCTCATGAAGCCCATCGCCATCGACCGCAAGGCGGGCGGGCGCGCGGTGATGCAGGTGGTGGAAAAGGGCCTGGCGCGACTGAAAGCCGGCATGTGGGTGCTCATCTTTCCGGAAGGCACGCGCACCAGCCGCGGCGAAGACCGCAGATGGGGCCTGTCCGGCGCTTTGCTCGCCACGCGTGCCGGCTGCAAAGCGGTGCCGGTCGCGCACAACGCCGGTGAATTCTGGGGACGGCGCGGGTTGTTGAAGCGCCGCGGCCTCATTCGTGTCGTCATCGGTCCACCCATCGATGCCACGGGGCTTGAAGCGCGCGACCTGAACACGCAACTGCGCGCCTGGGTGGATGCGAAGACCGCGGAAATTTCGGGCGGCTAAGTCATTCTTCAAAGGGGAAGCGGAATGTTGAAGACGGTCCGATTACTGACCTGCAGCGTTCTTTTCAGTCTGGCTGGCGCCATGACCCCGGCTTTGGCGCAGGAAACGCCTCCGGCACCGGCAGCGACCGCAGCGGTGTCCCCTCCTGCCACGGCAGTGGTTTCCGCAGCGGATGCCCTGCCTGCACGCCGCAAGCTGCTGCTGGTCCCGGCAGAGTTCGAGGTCTCGCAGATGTCCGCCGGCGGCGTCACGGAACCCGCCCCCGACATGACCGCCACCGCCCGCGCCAACATCAACGGCACGTTGGAGCATCTTTTCAAAGACCACGGCGTCTACCGCGGCGTGACCATGCCGGAACTGTCAGCGGAGGAAACCGCCGCGCTGCGCGAGCATGTGGAGCTGTTCAAGCTCCTCGCTCTCGATACCAACCAGATGCTCACCACCTGGAGCAAAGCCTGGACGAAAGGCACGGACCGCAAGGCCTACACCATCGGCAACGGGCTCGCGTTCCTCGCCGAACGCACGGGTGCGGACTATGCCGTCTTCGTCAACGGCGCCCAGATCACGCAGACCGGTGGCTCGGTGTTCTTGCAGTTGATGGCCGCAGGCCTCGGCTACTCCATGCCGGGCGGCGGCACCTTCCTCACCTTCGGCATCGTGGACTTGCATGACGGCAGCGTCGATTGGTTCGATGTGCGGCTGGGCGCGGAAATGTTCGGCATGACGGGCACCGACATGCGCAACCCGGGCACTGCGGACCAAGTGCTGCGCGACCTCTTCGGCAAGTATCCACGCAGCCCGCTCATCAACGACGAACCCGCCGCACCCACTGCACCCGCCAGCGGTCACTGACGCCATGCGCCTGTCCTGGCGTCATAGTCTGGCGGCCCTGCTGCTGGTAGTTCCTGCTGCGGCGGGAGCTCTGGACGAGGCTGCGCAGCGCGAACGCATTGCCTACGGCACGAAGCAGATGGAAGACATGCTCGTCGCCGAAGGCAAACTGCTTGGCGACCCTGCGCTCGATGCCTACCTGCAGAGCGTGCTGGTGCGGCTGTTTCCGGAAGACCACTCCCGGCTTCGCGTGCGGGTCATTCGCGATGCCGAATTCAATGCCTTCGCCGTCGGCAGCGGCAACATCTACTTCAACACCGGCACCCTGCTCCGGTTGCAGGACGAGGCCCAGCTGTCCGCCATCCTTGCGCATGAAGGCGGGCACGTGCTGCGCGACCACGCCTACCGCTCCTGGACGAACATGAAAGGCGGTGCCGCCGTAGGCGCTGTATTGGGCCTGGGTCTCGGTGCGGCGGGCGTCACGCCAGCTCTTGGCCAGCTGATGGCTGTCAGCAGCATCATGGGTTATTCGCGAGACCTGGAGCGCGAAGCCGATGCCACTTCCATCGAACGCCTGCGTGCCGTCGGCTATGACACGGCCGCAGGGGCCGAAGTCTTCGCTCGCATGGCACGCGAACTGAAGGCGCGGAAAACGCCACCCGGTCCGTACATGTTCGCGAGCCACCCGAAGCTGGAAGACCGCGAGAAGACCATGCGCGAATTGGCCGGACCCGCTGCGGGCACAGGCGCGCGCAACCCCGCCGAATATTTGCAGGCCACCGCCGCTGTTCGCTGGCTGGCGCTGGAGCAATTGCACGGGCGCAATGAGGGCATGGCGCTTATCCAGGTGCTGGAAACCGAAAAGTTGCAGGACACGCTGCCCCCGGCCGCGTGCTTCTATCGT
>JBEGRA010000256.1:0-4680 GCA_041180705.1 Pseudomonadota bacterium
GGCAGGCGGCGCTTTGCTGTAGTTTGCTGCCCTCTTGATGCCTTCTTTCCCGGAGTCTTTCCATGGCTGAAGCCCTAGTTTTCGACCACGTCCGCACGCCGCGCGGTCGCGGGCGCCCGGATGGTGCCCTCCACGAAGTGCCGGCCATCGGCCTTGCCACGCAGGTGCTTCAGGCGGTACGTGACCGCAACGGCCTGGATACGGCGGCCGTGGATGACGTGGTGCTGGGATGCGTCTCGCCGGTGGGCGAGCAGGGCAGTTGCATCGGTCGCGTCGCGGCGCTGAATGCCGGCTACGCGGAAAGCGTGGCTGGCCTGCAGCTGAACCGCTTCTGCGCCTCGGGCCTCGAGGCGGTGAACAATGCGGCGGCGCAGGTCCTGTCGGGCCAATCCGACCTCGTGGTCGGTGGCGGCGTGGAGGCCATGTCGCGCATTCCCATCTCTTCGGATGGTGGCGCCTGGTACGGCGACCCTACCGTGGGCTGGAATACCTATTTCGTGCCGCAGGGCGTGGGGGCAGACCTCATCGCCACGCTGGCCGGCTTCACGCGCGACGACGTGGACCGCTATGCGCTGGAAAGCCAGCGCCGTGCCGCCGTGGCTCAAGCGGAAGGGCGCTTCACGCCTTCGCTGGTGCCGGTGAAGGACGTCATCGGGCAGGTGCTGCTCGCGCAGGATGAATATCCGCGTCCGAAGACGACGCTGGCGGATCTCGCTGCCCTGAAGCCCGCCTTCCAGGGCATGGGCGAAGACAACGGCTTCGATGCCGTGGCGCAGCTGCGTTATCCGCATGTGGAAGCCATTCGCCATGTGCACACGGCTGGCAATTCCAGCGGCATCGTCGACGGCGCCGCCGCCGTGCTCATCGGCAATGCACGCACCGGCAAGAAGCTCGGCCTGAAGCCGCGCGCCCGCATTCGCGCCTTCGCCAGCATCGGCAGCGAGCCGACCATCATGCTCACGGGTCCGGCCTTGGCTACGCGCAAGGTGCTGAAGCGCGCAGGCATGTCGCTCGGCGACATCGACCTGTTCGAAGTGAACGAGGCCTTCGCTGCCGTGGTCATGCGCTTCATGGCAGACACGGGCGTGTCGCACGACAAGATCAACGTCAATGGTGGCGCCATCGCCCTCGGGCATCCGCTGGGCGCCACCGGCGCCATGATCCTCGGCACCGCGCTCGATGAACTCGAGCGTCGCGGCCTCGGCACGGCGCTCATTACTCTTTGCGTCGGTGCCGGCATGGGCACCGCCACCATCATCGAACGCTGCTGAGCGGCGGGGAACACACCATGTACCAGCATTTGCGTTATGCGGTTGATGCCGACGGCATCGCCACGCTCACCCTCGATGTCGCCGGCAAGCCCATGAACGTGCTCGAGCCGGTGTTCAACGCCGAACTCGCCGCCGCCGTGGAAGCTGCTGTGGCGGACCCGGCAGTCAAGGGCCTCATCATCACCTCCGGCAAGGCAGCTTTCGTCGCCGGCGCGGACATCAAGGAACTCGTCGAAGCCTACGACCGCGGCATCACTCCGGCCGAAGCGGCCGCGTGGAGCCAGGCCCTGAACCGCCTGTACCGCCGCATCGAAACCTGCGGCAAGCCGGTAGCGGCGGCCGTGAACGGATTGGCGCTTGGCGGCGGGCTCGAGATGGCATTGGCATGCCATTACCGCGTGCTCGCGGACGACCCCAAGGCTGTGGTTGGTCTGCCGGAAGTGAAGATCGGCCTGCTGCCGGGTGCCGGTGGCACGCAGCGCGTGCCGCGCCTCATTGGTGTGATGGCCGCAGCGAAACTGCTGACGGATGGCAATCCCATTTCGCCTGCCGAAGCCAAAAAGCTGGGGCTGGTACACGAGCTGGCGCCCGCCCCCGAAGTGGTGGCCCGTGCCCGCGCCTGGCTGCTGGGCACGCCGGAGGCCGTGGCGCCCTGGGACAAGAAGGGCTTCCGCATTCCGGGCGGTGGCAACTCGCTCAGCCCGGCGGTGACGCAGACCATGATGGGGGGCACGGCGCTGCTCGCGAAAATGACGCTGCGCAACTACCCGGCCCCGCAGGAAATCCTCGCGGCGATTTACGAAGGCTGCGCCTTGCCCTTCGACAAGGCGCTGCTGGTCGAATCCAAGCACTTCGGCAAGCTGCTGGCCGGCCCGGTGGCGCGCAACCTCATGCGCACCATGTTCGTGAACAAGGGGCTGGTGGATAAGCTGTCGCGTCGCCCCGCGGACGTGCCCAAGTGGCAGGTGAAGAAGCTGGGCATTCTCGGTGCCGGCATGATGGGCGCTGGCATTGCGCATGTCTCGGCACTCGCCGGCATGGAGGTGGTGCTCATCGACAGCACGCAGGCGTCTGCCGAGAAGGGCAAGGCCTATTCGGCCAAGCTGCTGCAGAAGGAAGTGGACCGCGGCCGCCGCAAGGAAGAGAGCCGCGACGCCGTGCTGGCACGCATCACGCCCACCACGGACTACGCCTTGCTGAAGGGCTGCGAACTGGTCATCGAAGCCGTGTTCGAAGACCGTAACATCAAGGCGGACGTGACGGCCAAGACGGAGGCGGTACTCGGGCGCGATGCGGTGTTTGCCAGCAATACCTCCACGCTGCCCATCACGGGGCTTGCCAAGGCATCGAAGCGTCCGGCGAACTTCATCGGTATCCACTTCTTCTCGCCCGTGGAAAAGATGCCGCTGGTGGAAATCATCAAGGGCAAGCGCACTTCCACCGAAACCGTCGCGCGAGCACTCGACTACGTGGGGCAGCTTCGCAAGACACCCATCGTCGTCAACGACAGCCGCGGCTTCTTCACCAGCCGCGTGTTCGGCACATACTGCGCCGAAGGTGCGCGCATGCTCGAAGAGGGCATCACGCCGGCGCTCATCGAGAATGCCGGGCGCATGGCCGGCATGCCGGTCGGCCCGCTCGCCGTTTCCGATGAAGTTTCTCTCGAGCTCAGCTACAAGGTGCAGAAACAGACGGCTCTGGACCTTGGTGACAAGCACGAGCCTTCCATCGCCTGGTCCGTGGTGCGGCACTTCGTCGAAGACTTGCAGCGTCTCGGCCGCAAGTCCGGCGGTGGTTTCTACGATTACCCGGCGGATGGCGGCCCGAAGCGGCTATGGGCTGGCTTGGCGCAGGAATATCCGCCGGCCGCGGTGCAGCCGCCGGTGGCGGAGCTGTGCCAGCGCTTGCTGCATATCCAGGCGCTCGAGACCGCGCGCTGCGTGGAAGAGGGCGTGCTGGAGAGCGCCATGGAAGGCGACCTCGGCTCCATCCTCGGCATCGGCTTTCCGGCTTGGGCCGGCGGTGCCTTGTCGTACATCGACACGGTCGGCATCGCGCAGTTCGTGAAGGATTGCGAGGTACTCGCCAAGCGGCATGGCAAGCGCTTCAAGCCTTCGAAGTGGCTGAAGGACAAGGCGGCCCGCGGCGAAGGCTTCTACCCGAAGCCGGTCTGACACCCACGCGGTATTTTCCGGCAGCATTTTCAGGAAGACTGTTCCATGGCATTTCCCCGCTTCCATCTCGAACCCGAACACGAGCAGTTCCGCGACACGTGCGTGCGTTTCCTGCAGCAGGAGGCCGCGCCCCATGTCGACCGCTGGCGTGAGCAGGGCATGGTGGACCGCGAGATTTATCGCAAGGCAGGCGAAGCGGGCTTGCTCGTCATGTGGGCCCCCGAGGAATACGGCGGTGCTGGTATCGCGGACTTTCGCTACGACCAGGTGTTGATGGAAGAAGTCATCCGGCAGGCGGATATCGGTCTCTACTTCGGGTTGCATTCGCGACTGGTGGCGCCCTACCTCGGGCATCTCGGTACCGCCGAGCAGAAGGCTCGCTGGATGCCGAAGGTCATCAGCGGTGAAACCATCCTCGGCATCGCCATGACGGAGCCTGCGGCCGGCAGTGACCTGGCCGGCATGAAGACGCGCGCCGAAGACCACGGCGACCATTGGGTGCTGAACGGTTCGAAGACTTACATTTCCAACGGCATCCTCGGTGACTTGTTCATCGTGGCTGCGCGTACCGTTCCTGATCAGAAATACGGCATTGGTCTCTTCGTGGTCGAGCGCGGCATGGCCGGCTTCGAGCGTGGCCGTCATTTGAAGAAGCTGGGGCTGCATGCACAAGACACTGCCGAGCTGTTCTTCAATGACGTGAAGGTGCCAAAAGCGAATGTCCTCGGTGACCCGACCCAGGGCTTCAAATACCTCACGCATTTCCTGGCCGAAGAGCGCTTGGCGAATGCGGTCCAGTCCATCACGGGTGCGCAGGTGGCGTGGGACCTCACTCTCGATTTCGTTAAGCAGCGTCGCGCCTTCGGCAAGCCCCTGGCGGCTTTCCAGAACACGCGCTTCAAGCTGGCGGAGCTGCGCACGCAAATCGACGTGGTGCAAGCCTTCGTGGACCAGTCCGTCACGCTGCTCAATGCCGGCAAGCTGACACCGGACATTGCGGCGGAAGCGAAGCTGGTGGCCAGCGAAGTGGAAGGCCGTACCGTCGACGAATGTCTGCAACTGTTCGGCGGTGCCGGCTACATGGACGAATACCGTATCAGCCGGCTTTACGCGGATGCGCGCATTGGCCGCATCTACGCCGGCACTTCGGAAATCATGAAGGAAATCATTGCCCGTGGCTTCGGGCTGGACGAGCGCAAGCTGGTCTGAGGCCGCGCTCTACTTCTCGTCCGCGA
>JBEGRA010000257.1:0-8586 GCA_041180705.1 Pseudomonadota bacterium
ACCGCCGCATAGTGCTTGTTTGCATTCATTGCAGGCCGCCTGTTGCCGGCGCCGCATGCGCCAGCCGTTCCACGAAGAACTCGAGATGTCCCCGCATCCCCGCGGGCACGCTCCAGCTATCGGCACGCCGCGCCAGATTCTTGAATGCCGTTGCCGCAGGGCTGCCCGGATAGCACTCCACCACCGCCTGACGAGCCTGCACGGCCTTGCGCGCGAACTCGTCATGGGGAACTGCGCCGGCGTACTCGAGAGTCACGTCGAGAAAGCGCAGGCAGGCGGCGCGGAACTTGGCGAAAAGGGCCTCGCCCTCCCCCAGCGAGCGCACCTGATTGGCCAGCACCTGGAAACGGCGCACGCCGCGGTCGCGGCTGAGCACCTTCACGAGGCCATAGGCATCCGTAATCGAGGCGGGTTCGTCGCACACCACCACCAGCACGTGGTGCGCCGCCTGCGCGAGGTTCAGCACGCCTCCCCCAAGCCCGGCGGCCGTGTCGACCAGCAGCACATCCACCGGACGCTGCAGCGTGCCGAAAGCACGGATGAGAGAGGCTTGGGCAGCCACATCCAGTTCCGCCATGCGTGCCAAGCCGGAGGCCGCCGGCACGATGTGAATGCCGCGGGGCCCGGGCAGGAGCACATCCTCGAGGGTGCAATCGCCGTCCAGCACGTTGGCCAGCGTCAGACGCGGGTGGAGGCCCAGCATCAGGTCGAGGTTGGCAAGGCCGAAGTCCGCATCGAGCACGACCACCTGCCGCCCCAACGCGCCCAGGGAGACCGCCAGATTGGCGGTAACGTGGGTCTTGCCGACCCCACCCTTGCCAGCGGCCACGGCAATGACTTTGACCGGACCGAGAACCGGCGTCGCCCGACCCGGCCCACTGCCACCGGCGACTACGCCGTTCACAGCGCCGCCACTGCAGCAGGTGCCGCCGGCTCGCGGAGGCGCCGCAAAGCTTCACGCACCAACCAGACTCGCCGGGGATACGCCGCGTGCAAATCTTCGGGGATGCGCTGGCCATCGCACAGGTGGGCGACCGCAAGATCCTCGTTCAGCAAGAGCGACAGGGCACCACCGAGCCGGCCAGCCTCGTCCAGCTTGGTCAACACGGCCGCCACCGGGGCCAAGGGACGCGCCGCCCGCGTGGCGGCCTCCATGGCCTCGTACCCGGCATTCGCCGCCAGCACCAGCAAAACCTG
The DNA here is from genome assembly GCA_041180705.1 of Pseudomonadota bacterium. GTDB lineage: Bacteria > Pseudomonadota > Gammaproteobacteria > Steroidobacterales > Steroidobacteraceae > CAIOHZ01. Next base: position 1,198 of record JBEGRA010000257.1, read on the forward strand.
CAGTCGGCCAGCCACGCTGGCCAGCACGCGCGCTTGTTCGTGGAAGCGCAGATCGCGCGGCGCCATGCCACCGGTGTCCACCAGCACGAGACGCCGGCGGGACAAGCGGTCCAGCATTCCGGCCAACTCTTCGCCCGAGCGCGCCACTTGCAACGAAATTCCCAACTGCGTGGCATGCACCTGCAATTGCTCGCGGGCGCCCGCGCGGTAGTGGTCGGTAGTGATGAGCGCCACCCCTTCTGGCCCGTATTCAGCCGCGTGGCGCGCCGCCAGTTTGGCGATGGTGGTGGTCTTGCCGACCCCAGTGGGGCCCACCAAAGCGAAGCAGCCGCCACGCGTCAACAGACCGTCATCGGTGAGCGGCAGCCGGCGTGCCAGCAAGGACAAGGGCAGGCGCCAGCTATCGCGCCCAGCGGCAGCACCCAGCGACGCGGGCAGCTCCTGCGGCAGACCGTCGGCGACCAAAGCCGCGGCGGCGGCAGTCATGCCGAGCGCTTCCAATTGCCCCACCACACGTGCGCGGACCGGGTCGCGCTGAGCCAGCGCGCGGCGCGAAAGCTCACCGAAGCCGCGCTCCAGCATGTCGCGCAATTCGGCAAGCTCACTGCGCAGCGCCAACACCGCAGGTTCCTGGGTGTGCACCACCTGCACCGGCGGGGGCGCCGACACCGCAACCTCCACCGGGCGTGCCGCCGAGGCTGGAGGTGCCGTTACCGGTGCCGGGCGCTCAGCCACAGGCGGCGCGGCCTCGTTGGCCGCCGGGTGCGTCGCCCGCCATTGCCGCATGGCCTCCTGGTAGAGCGCCGGGTCGTAGTCATCGGCAGCGATGACTTCCACGCCCTCGTCCACGCGTCGTTCGCCGAGGATGACCGCCTCGCCGCCCTGTGCCACACGGACCTGGGCGAGGGCTTCGCGCATGTTGCGCGCGGTGTATTTCCGGATGTTCATGCTTTCCCGCTCCCTGATGCCGCACGGCGGCACCGCTCTCTGGAACCGTTCATCGACCCACCGCCGTCACCATGCGGACCCGGCGGTTGTCGGGGATTTCGTTGTAGGCCAGCACGCTCAGCGTCGGCAGCGTGCTGCGCAGCAAGCGCGACAGCCACGGACGCAGGCGCGGCGCCACCAGCAGCACTGCTGGCTCGCCGGCCATTTCCTGGCGACGCGAACTCTCGACCACCGACTGCACCAGGCGCTCCGCCAGCCCCGGTTCGAAGCCGGGCCCATCGGCACCGGGTTGCCCACCGAGCGAATCCCCGAGGAGTTGCTCCAGCGCCGGCTCGAGCGTGATGACAGGCAACTCCTGACCGATGCCCGCCAGGCCCTGCACGATGGAACGGCCCAGCGCCACGCGGACTGCCGCCGCCAGCTGTGCGGGGTCGGGGTTGCGTGGACCGTGTTCGGCAAGCACTTCACCGATGGTGCGGAGGTCGCGGATGGGTACGCGCTCGGCCAGCAACAGCTGCAGCACCTTCACGAACGTGCCGAGCGGCAAGGCCTTCGGCACGAGTTCTTCCGCCAATTTCGGCGCCACGCGCTGCAGCCGCGCCAGCAGTTGCTGCGCCTCTTCATGACCGAGCAGCTCATGCCCGTGCACCAGCAGCAGTTGCGAAAGGTGCGTCGCGATGACCGTCCCGGCATCGACCACCGTGTAGCCCTGGGTCTGCGCCTGCTCGCGCCGGAAACGATCGATCCACACGGCTTCAAGGCCGAACGCCGGGTCACGAGTGGCAAGCCCCTGCAGGCCACCGGTCAACTGTCCCGGGTTGATGGCAAGGTCCCGATCCGGATGGGCTTCGCCCTCGCCGACCGGCACGCCTTGCAGGGTGATGCGATAGGCATTGGGGCCGAGATCCAGGTTGTCGCGGATATGGACGGCGGGCACAAGAAACCCAAGGTCTTCGGACAACTTCTTGCGCACGCCCTTGATGCGCGACATCAGTTCGCCACCTTGCGTCTTGTCGACGAGCGGAATGAGGCGATAGCCGACCTCAAGCCCGATGGGGTCCACGACCTCCACGTCCTCCCAGGACAGCTCGCGAGTCTCGGCGGAAGGCACCGGGCTGGCCTGTACCGGCGGCGGCTCCAGTGCGGCACGGCGCTGCTTTTCCGCCAACCACCAGGCACCGACGCCGCAGGCCGCGCCCATGCCGATGAACACCACGTTCGGCATGCCGGGGATGAGACCCAGCAGCAGCAGGATGGCGGCGCTGATGCCCAAGGCTTTCGGTTGCGCCAGCATCTGCGCCGCCACCTGTTCGCCCATGTCGGTGGAGCCAGTCACGCGGGTGACCAGCACCGCAGTGGCCACGGACAACAACAGCGAAGGAATCTGCGCGACCAGGCCGTCGCCGATGGTCAGCAACACATAGGCACGCCCCGCTTCGGCCACGGAGAGATCGTGCTGCAGCATGCCGATGGCAAGACCGCCCACCACGTTGATGAACACCACCATCAAGCCGGCCACGGCATCGCCGCGCACGAACTTGCTGGCACCATCCATCGAACCGTAGAAATCGGCTTCCTCGCGGACTTCCTGCCGACGCTTCGCCGCCTCCGCCTGCGTGATGAGGCCGGCGTTCACATCGGCGTCGATCGCCATCTGCTTGCCGGGCATGGCATCGAGGGTGAAGCGCGCGCTTACTTCGGAAACACGCCCGGCGCCCTTCGTGACCACCACGAAGTTGATGACCACGAGAATGATGAAGACGATGACGCCGACCGCGTAGTTGCCGCCGATGACGAACTCGCCGAAGGCCGCGATGACCTGGCCCGCCGCCTCGTGGCCGGTGTGCCCGTGCAACAGCACCACGCGAGTGGAGGCCACATTGAGCGCCAGACGCAGGAGCGTAGCCGCCAGCAGCACCGTCGGGAACGAACCGAAATCCAGCGGACGCCGGACATACATCACCGCGAGGATGACCACCAACGACAGGGCGATGTTGAAGGTGAACAGGATGTCGAGGGCCACCGGCGGCAATGGCAGCACCATCATCGCCAGCATCATCAGCAGGAGCAGCGGAATGGCCAGCCCCTGCCGTTGCGAAGCCATGAAGGTGCGCAGAATGGCCTGCAGGTTCATGGCAGGGTCTCCTCTTCTTCGGGGACAGCAGGCAACAGGGCCGCGTCGACCGCCGGGTTCGGTGCGCGCAGGCCACTGCCCGCCCCCGCGCCGTGACGACGCACGAGCTCGCGAACCTGGAAGACGTAAGAGAGGACCTGCGCCACGGCGAGATAGAGCCCCGGCGGCACTTCGGCGCCAAGCCGCGTGCTGGCATGCAGCGCCCGCGCGAGCGGCGGCGCTTCCACCACGGCGACGCCTGCTTGGGTCGCGATCCGACGGATTTCGAGGGCCACGAGGTCACGCCCTTTCGCCAACACACGCGGCGCCCGCATGCTCTGCGGGTGGTACTGCAAGGCCACGGCGTAGTGGGTCGGGTTCATCACCACCACGTCGGCTTTGGGCACGTCGGCCATCATCCGCGCACGGGCGAACTGCCGTTGCAATTGCCGGATCCGCGACTTCACTTCCGGCCGGCCATCCGTTTCCTTCATCTCCTCGCGGATTTCTTCGCGGGACATGCGCAGGGCGCGACGATGGCGCCACCACTCGAGCGGCGCATCCACGGCGGCCACCAGCAAGAGCCCGCCCGACAACAGCAGCAGCGCCACGGCGAGCAACCAGGCGCCGCGGCCTATCGCCACTTCGACCGGCAAGCCACCCAGCGCGAGCGTATCGGGCACCAATTGCCACGCCACCGCCACCGCCACACTGCCCACCACCAGCACTTTGAGCAGCGCCTTGCCGAGCTCGACCAGGCCTGCTGCCCCGAACACGCGAGCGAAACCACGCAAGGGATCCAGCCGGGAGAAATCCGGGCGCAGCGCAGAGCCACTGAACAGCAGCCCGCCAAGCAAGGCAGGGGCCGCCACGGCTGCCACCAGCGTGGCGAAGAGGATCGGCGCCAAAGTAAGCAAGGCGTCGACCACCGCCTGTCCCAGCGCCAGACCCATGCTGTCGGGCGAGTACAGGACTTCGCGCGGCAGACTCAATCCGCGACGCCATTGCCCGGCAAGCCGCGCTGCCTGCACGGAACCGCCGCCAACGAGCATGCCGGCGCCGGCGAGGACAACGAACGCCGTGGCCAGTTCGCGCGAGCGCGGCACTTGCCCTTTGCTGCGCGCATCCGCCAACCGCTTGGCGGTGGGCTCTTCGGTCTTTTCCTGGTCGCTGGCACTGCCCTCAGCCACGGCCCACCCCGCTCGCGCTTTCGATCAGCGCGATGGCCTGAACAAACAGCCGCCCGAACGCCCCCTCGAGAGCAGGCAGGGCCAGCACCATCACGGCAAAGCCAGCGAGCAGGCTCACGGGAAAACCCACGGCGAACAAATTGAGCTGGGGGGCCGCGCGACTCACCACGCCCATCGCGATGTTCACGAGCAGCAGCGCCACCACGGCAGGCAGGGCGATGAGCAACCCGGCAGCAAACAGCTGGCTACCCCAGCCGGCAAGCAGCCCCAAGCCCGGACCATCGAAGGCAGCGGGACCTACCGGCAACCATTGGAAGCTGTTCGACAACGTGCCCAGCAGGACCAGCGGACCGTCCATGGCGAGATAAAGCAGCAAGCCGAGGATGAGATAGAACTGCCCGACAACCGGCGTCGCGGCGCCGCGGGTCGGGTCCAGCATCGAAGCAAACCCGAGGCCCATGGTGCTCGCGATGAGCTGGCCGGCCAGCACCAATGCGTCGAAGACGGACTGCGCCACGAAGCCGATGGCGAGGCCGATGAGCAACTGCGCCGCCATGGTGAGCAGGCCGTCCGCACTGAAGGGTGCTGGCGTCGGTGTGGCCGGCAAGCCGGGGGCGATGGCAACGGACACGGCCAGGGCCAGCACCAGCTTCACGCGAACCGGCACCACCGCGGCACCGAACACCGGCGCCACCAGCAAGGCACCCGAGACACGCAAGAACGCCCAGAGGTATTGCCCCAACCAGCCCAGCCACAGTTCGGCGGTGAAGGCCATGCGCTACCCGATGAGTTGCGGAATGGCAGTGAACAGGCGGCGCGTGAAGTCCATCAGGGTCTCCAGCATCCAGTTGCCTGTGGCGAAGAGCGTGGCGACCAGCACCGCCAGCTTCGGGATGAACGCCAACGTCATTTCGTTGATCTGCGTGGCCGCCTGCAGCATGCCTACCAGCACACCGGTGACCAGCGCCGCGAGCAGCAACGGGGCGGCGAGCAAGCACGTGGTGAGCAGCGCGTCGGTTCCCAGCGTGATGACTGTCTCGGGGGTCATGAGCGCGTCACCCGAAGCTCGCGACCAGCGTCGCGGACAGCAACGCCCAGCCATCCACCAGCACGAACAGCATCAGCTTGAACGGCAGCGAGACGAGCATGGGGGACAGCATCATCATGCCCATCGACATGAGCACGCTGGCCACCACCAGGTCGATGATGAGAAAAGGGATGAAGATCATGAAGCCGATCTGGAAAGCGGTCTTCAATTCGCTGGTCAGGAAGGCCGGCATCAAGACGGTCATCGAGACATCGGCCGGAGTGGCGTAAGCCGGCGCATGGGCAAGGCGACGGAAAGTTTCGAGGTCGCTCGTGCGCACTTGGCGAAGCATGAAACCGCGGACCGGCGCGAGCGTGCGCTCCAACGCCACTTCTCCCGACAACTGACCATCCAGATAGGGCTTCGCACCCTGATTCCAGGCAGGAGTCAGCACCGGAGACATCACGAACAACGTGAGAAACAGCGCCAGCCCCACCATCACCTGATTGGGCGGCGTTTGGGGCATGCCGAGCGCCTGCCGCAGGATGGACAACACGATGATGATGCGCGTGAACGCCGTCATGCCGAGCAACACCGCCGGCAGCAGCGTCAGCAACGTCATCAGCAGCAGTACTTGCAGCGTCAGCGAGTACGTTTGGCCGCCGCCACTGGTGGTCACGTTGAACACCGGTACGCCACCGTTCGAGGCCAAAGCGCCAGCGGCATCACCAGCCCCGGGTATGGCGGCGGCGAAGGCCCCCAACGGCAGCAACAAGGCCACCGCCAGCAGCACTTGCCTCCAGAGGCGCCGGCTCACGGTGCACCACCCTGACGGCGCTGCGCGCCGGCCTGTTCAAGTACCGCACGCAAGCGCGCCGCAAGATTGCCCGGTTCATTCGCCACCGCCGGCGGTGGCAGGCCTACTGCCACTTCGAGCAGCGACAGCGCGCGCACGCCATCGGCGCCCACGCCCACCAGCGCCTGTCGGTCCCCGACCTGCAGCAGCAGTACCCGTTCCTTGGGCCCCACCGGCAGATCGCCGAGAACGCGAATGACGCCGGTGGCAGAACGCGGCGTCAATCGCAGACGCTGTGCCAGCCAGGCAAGTGCTACCACCAGCGCAAGGATGAACAAGAGACTGAGCGTCACCTGCGCAAACCCGGCGAGACCACTTCCTGCGCCGGCGGCGGAACTCATTTCACGCGCTCCATGCGCTCCCGGGGGCTGACGACTTCGGTCAGGCGCACGCCAAAGCGGTCGTTCACCACCACCACCTCGCCGCGTGCCACGCGCACGCCGTTCACCAGCACGTCGAGCGGCTCACCGGCCAGCCGGTCCAATTCCAGGATGGCACCTTGCGTGAGTTGCAGCAGTTCGCGGACGGCGAGGCGGGTGCGACCCACTTCCAGCGTGACGTTCACGCCAACGTCCATGATCAGATCGAGGGTGACATCCCCCTGGCCGGTCCCGGCGGACCCACGCGAAGACTCGGGTGGGGCATCCTGCAGTGGGTTGAAAGGATTCGTGGCGTTCATGTGTTTTCCTTCGGGCAAAGCGGGCAGCAAGGCTCAGCGGCGCACCTTGTCCTCGATCTTCAGCGAGTGATGTCCACGCGAAACGCCGAAGCGCCCGGTGAACAAGGGCACGTCGCCGACCTGCAAGGTCGCGACGCGCGGCGGGTCGATGGGCACGATGTCGCCGGCTTTCAGGCGCAACAGATCCCCGAGGCTGATGCGCGTTTCGGACAACACCACGCGGACCTCGCAAGGCGCCTGCACCAGCCCCTCGCCCAGGGCATCCACCCAATCCAGGGCTGCGCTCATGCGTGGTGCCTGGACCGGCGGCGTGTTCAAGCGTTCGCGCAGCGGTTCGAGCAGCGATGCGGGCAACAGCAACTGGAACGCACCGCCGCCTGTGGCGAGTTCGAGATGAAACCCGGCCACCCAGACGGATTCCGCCGGCGCCGCGACGGGCACGACCGAGAGCGAGGACTGCAACGGCGCCACCGTCGCCTGCAGGGTCTGCACGGGCTGCAGCGCCTGTTGCAACTGGCTGGTGGCCTGCTGGAAAAAGAGCAGGGCAAAGCGCGCTTCCGTGGGCGTCAGGCCGCG
>JBEGRA010000258.1:0-5298 GCA_041180705.1 Pseudomonadota bacterium
ATGGCGAGCAGGACAGGGAGGTCTTCAGTGATGAGGTAATGATGGCTCATGGGCGTGAGCGGCAGGTTCAGCCCCACCATGTGGCCCACGCGGCGTGCCCACAGGCCGGCAGCGTTCACCACATGCTCGGCAATGACTGGGCCTTGTTCCGTTTCCACGCGCCAGCCACCCGACGGGTGCGGCGAGATGGCAAGCACGCGGTTGCGCAGGACGACATCGGCACCGCGCTGCCTGGAGGCGATGGCGAAAGCGTGCGTGGTGCCATGCGGGTCGACGGCACCTTCATGCGGGTCGAAGAGGCCGCCGAGGAGGCCTTCCGGCGCGACCATGGGGCATTCCGCGACAATCTGTTCTGGGGTGGCGAGACGGGCACCAATGCCGAGCGTTTCGTAGATGGCACTTTCTGCTTGCAACCATTCCCAGCGCTCGGGCGAGGTGGCGATGCTGTAGCCGCCCGGCATGTGCATGCCGACGGACTGACCGCTTTCCTTTTCGATTTCGCGGTACAGGTTGATGGTGTACGTCTGCAGAGCCGCGACATTCGGGTCCGAGTTCAGCGCATGAAAGCCAGCAGCCGCATGCCAGGTGGAGCCGGCGGTAAGTTCCGCGCGTTCGATGAGCGCGATGTCCGTCCACCCTTTGCGGGTGAGGTGGTAGAGGATGCTGGTGCCGACGATGCCACCGCCGATGATCACCACCCGATAATGCGTCGTCATGCCTTATTCCTATTCGACCGCATCGCCCAGCTCCGCACGGCGACGGTTCATGAAATCTTGAAGGGCTTCATCCAGGGCGCTATCGAGCCCCGGGTCTTCGTAATCCTGCAGCCACTGCTTCCAGACGCGGTTGGCGCGCTGTTCCGCTGTCAGGCTGCCTTCCGCCGACCATTGCTCGAACGAGGAATAGTCCGCGATGCTGGACTGATGGAAGGCGGACTCGAAATTCGCCTGCGTGTGGGCACATCCCAGGAAGTGGCCGCCGGGAGGAACTTCGCGCAGTGCATCCATGGCCTGGCCGCGCTCGCTAAGGTCCATACCGCCGGCGAGTACCTGCATCATCGCCAACTGGTCCGCGTCCATGACGAACTTTTCGTAGCCAGCCACCAAGCCGCCCTCAAGCCAGCCGGCGGCGTGGGTGACCAGATGCACGCCGGCCAGCAGCGTCGGAAGTAACGTGTGGGCGCTTTCATAGGCGGCCTGAGCGTCCGCCACCTTCGAGGCGCAGAGGGAACCGCCACTGCGACAAGGCACACCGAGGCGCCGCGCCAATTGGGCGGTGGCGAAGATCATCTGGGTGGCTTCCGGCGTGCCGAAGGTCGGGGCGCCGGTGCGCATGGACACTGCGCCGACGAACGACCCCATGATGACGGGAGCACCGGGCCGCACCAGCTGCGTTAGCGCCATGCCTGCCAGCGTTTCCGCAAGAATCTCCGCCATGCAGCCGGCGGGGGTTACCGGCCCCATCGCACCGGCCAACACTGCCGGCACGATAATGCAGCCTTGGCCCTTCTCGGCGAAGGCGCGGAGCGACCCCAGCATGCGGCCATCGTAAGTCAGCGGAGAGTTCGAGTTGATGTTGCCCAGAACGACCGAGTTGCTCTGCAGAAACTCGGCGCCGAAGAGCAACTCCGCCATGGCGATGGCATCGCGAGAATGGCCGGGAGTTTCCGGTGTGGCTTCGCAGCCCTGGTCGCTGTAGCGGAAGAACGCGTACTGGGTATCGAGGTGGCGTTTGCCAGCGGGGATGTCCATGGGTTCCACCATGGCACCACCCGAAAAATGGATGGCCGGCGCCACGTGCGCCAGCTTGATGAAGTTGTGGAGGTCTTCCAGTGTGCCGTAGCGGCGCCCGCGGTCCAGGCAGGAAACGAACGGTGGACCGCCGACGGGGGAAAACACCGTGGCATCACCACCGAAGCGGACGGACTTGGCGGGGTTGCGAGCGACGAGTTCGAATTCGCGAGGGGCCGTGGCCAGCAGTTGACGGGCCATTCCGCGAGGAATATGGACGCGTTCGTCGCGGACATCGGCGCCGGCCTCACGCCACAGTTGCAGCGACTCCGGGTCGCGCCGGAAGTCCACGCCGATTTCTTCGAGCAAGGTTTCGGCGTTGTGTTCGATGATCTCGACGGCTTCGCTGGAAAGCAGTTCCACCACCGGCAGACGCCGCCGGATATAGGGTAGCTGTGCGGCACGCGCTCGACCGCGGGCTGCACGGCGTTGTTCACGACCCGAAGGGCGGGCAGTAGTGGGTACTTCGTCGGTCATGTCCATCCCATGCGGCAACCCTTCGACTATAGCCCATCGCTTCGCTCCGTTGCCCTCAAGGTTTCGTGAAAAATCCCTTGCCGCTGGAGAGTCCGCTGTCGTGCTAGATTTCGCGCCACCTGAACGAACCGAGCGAAGCGCTTGCGCTGCGCCCGGCGATGCCATTGCCTCGGAGTTTTTGTCCGCGTGAAACGCGTTTCCAGACATTATTCCGCTTGGAGTTTGCTGCGCGCCCGGTTGCAGGGGGCGGGCTATTGGCGCCCGCTGTGGACGGGGCGGGCATTGCAGCCAGCCTACGATGTGGTCGTGGTGGGCGCGGGCGGGCACGGCTTGGCGACGGCCTACCATCTGGCGAAGGACCATGGGATCAAGCGCGTTGCCGTGCTGGAAAAGCGTCTCGTGGGCTACGGCAATGTCGGCCGCAACACCACGATCGTGCGTTCGAACTATCTGCTCCCCGAAAACCATTACTTCTATGAAGACGCTTTGCGTCGGTATGAAGGACTCGGCCGGGAACTGAACTACAACATCATGTACAGCCCGCGCGGCGTCGTGGACCTGGCCTTGTCCGACGACGACTTCCCTGTGCTGGCACGGCGCGGCAATGCGCTGCGGTTGGCCGGCATCGACGCGGAACTGATGGACTTGCCCGCGCTGGAGAAGTTCGTGCCCGCCTTGGGCCCTCGCCGTTCGCGGCGGTTCACCATTGCCGGGGCTTTGGTGCAGCATCGGGGCGGCACCGTGCGGCACGACGCCGTGGCCTGGGGCTATGCACGCGCTGCCACGGCGCTGGGTGTCGACATCATTGAAGACTGCGAAGTCACTGGTCTGCACACGGCGGGTGGTAGTGCCACCGCCGTGCAAACATCGCGGGGCGAAGTGAAGGCGGGGGCCGTGGTGTTTGCCACGGCGGGGCATACCGGATTGGTCGGCAACATGCTGGGCGTTCCACTGCCCATTGAAACCCATCTGCTGCAGGCGATGGTGACGGAACCCGTCAAGCCGTTGCTGGATACCGTGCTGGTCTATGTGGCGCCCGGACATGCCGAGTCCTACATCTCCCAGTCCGATCGCGGCGGCATCGTGCTCGGCGGGCACATCGACGGCTTCCCTTCCTACACCCGCGAAGGGGCCTGGCACCGTCTCGAGGACGTTGTGCAGGCTTCGGTGGAACTGTTGCCGCAAGTGGGCCAACTGAAATTGCTGCGCCACTGGGCGGGCACCAACGACATGACGATGGATGGCAGTCCCATCATCGACCGCGTGAAATACGACAACGTGTTCCTGAATGCCGGGTGGTGCTACGGGGGCTTCAAGGCCATTCCGGCTTCTGGCGCTGCCTGTGCGCGCATGGTCGCAACGGGCATCACGCCGGACCTCATCCGCGCCTATCGCCTGTCGCGCTTCGCGACCGGGCACCTGCTGGACGAACCGGGCTACGGGCCCTATCCGGTGAAGTTGTGAGTCGCTCCCTTATCCCCGCGCTCGATTGCCCCTTCTGCGGCTCGCGGCCGCTGGAAGAGTTCCTGTTCCGCAAGACCTTGCCCAATGCGGGCGAAGGGCACTTCGAGGCGGTCTATCTGCGTGTGGACAGCGCCGAGCAAAGCGTGGAGGAGTGGCAGCACGTGGGCGGCTGTCGCGCCTGGTTGATGGTGCGGCGCAATCCTTCCACGGGTGAAGTGCTGGAGGTGCTGCTGTGAGCGAGCGCCACACTTCGCTGCCACAACCGGATTCGCTGGCCCAACCCGCCTCGCTGGCTCGCCCCGCGGCGGATCGCTACCCCACCCGCTATGGCACCCGCCTCGGGCCTGGTGCTTTCACTTTCACGTTCGACGGCCACGAGTACTGCGCGCGGGAAGGCGACACGGCTGCCTCGGCTTTGCTAGCTCACGGCGTACGCTGGTTTGGTCGAAGCGTGAAGTCCCGTCGTCTGCGCGGTGTATTCACTGGCGGCGCCGACGAACCCTGTGCCTTGCTGACCGTCGGCATCGCGCCGGATGTGGTGCCCAACGTGCCGGCCACGCAGTTGGTGTTGCAGCCGGGCATGGTGCTTCGCAGCCAGAACCGTTGGCCCTCGTTGCGTTACGATGTGGCCTCCCTGCTGCAAGCCGGGGGTGGGCTGTTCACCGCCGGGTTTTACTACAAGACTTTTTTCCTGCCTTCCTGGCGCACATTCGAGCCGATCATTCGTCGTTTGGCGGGGTTGGGTTACGCGCCTGGCGCGCCCGCTGCGCGCGAAGCCGACAACGCAACACCGCCAGAGATTCACGACGTTCCCGCCGAGGAGCACGTGCAGGTTGAAGTGCTCGTCATCGGCGCGGGTCCTGCCGGCATGGCGGCGGCGATGGACGCCGTTCGCTCGGGCCAGAACGTCGTGCTGTGCGAACGCGAGCCAGTCACCGGCGGCGAACTCGAGTTCGAAGACGCCGTGATTGACGGACAGCCTTCTCACGAGTGGATGAAGGCCATCGTGACCCGTTACGGAAATTCGCAGCGTGCGGCAAGGCCCGCCCCTGGCGCTCGCCGAGCGGCTGCCGCAGCGCCTGCCGTTGGTTCGCTGCGCGTGTTGCTGGGCACCGTCGTGGTGGCGGAGTCCGGCGGCGAGGTGCTTGCTTATTCCACGCCGCACTCGGGTGTGGTGCCGCCCCGGTTGTTCCGCATTCGGGCGGGGCGGGTAGTGAATGCCGTGGGCGCTCTGGAACAGCCCATCGTGTTCGTCGGCAACGATCTCCCCGGCGTCATGCTGTTGGGGGGTGCCGAACGTTTCACCTCGCGTTATGGCGTGCTTCCGCAGGGTCCCACGGTGCTGTTCGGCAACCACGACCGGCTGTATGCCTCCGCGTTGCGCCTGCGCGGTTGCGGGGCGGATATCCGTGCGATCGTCGATACGCGCGTTTCGGTGCGTGAAGAGGAATGGTGTGCCGCCGCCATCGCGCTTCTCGAGGCCGTGGGTGTGCAATGTCTTGCGGGCTCGATGGTGGCCGAGGCGCTTGGGGCCCGCGAAGTCGTCGGGGTGCGTGTCGTTCCTGCC
>JBEGRA010000259.1:0-5599 GCA_041180705.1 Pseudomonadota bacterium
ACCGCTTGCCGGCGCGTTCGAATGCGCAGGTGCGTCAGGCGCTGACCGCGTCTGCGCTGGACCTGGGCACAGCCGGTCGCGACAATTCCTACGGCTACGGCCTGCTGCAGGCCAAGGCGGCTTACGACCTGCTGGCCACCATGCCGACCGGCCCGCTGCCGCCGGGAGCCGGCACGGTCACGCCGCCGCCGAGCACCGGTGGCACGGCTGCCTACACCGTCTCGGCGACCAGCCTCTCGTTCGGTTCGCTCCTGACGGGAACGACCGCCACTCAGACGTTTACGGTGAACAGCACCGGCACTGGCACGCTGACGCTGGCCGGCGTCAGCCTCGGTGGTGTCGACCAGGCGAGCTTCCGCGTCACGAATGGTTGCGGTACCAGCGTGGCGGCCGGCACCAGCTGCACCATCTCCGTGACGTTTGCCCCCACGACCAGTGGCACGAAGTCGGCATCCGTCTTCGTGACGCCGGCCGATACGGCTTTGGCCCAGAACAGCGTCACGCTGTCGGGAACGGGCGCCTCGGGCAGTTTCACCAAGAGCACCTCCAGCGTCAAATTCGCCACGTTCAAGGTGGGTACCACTGCGACGGGCACCAAGGTGACCATCACGAACAACGGCACGCTGGCGTTGCAATTCCTCAGCACCAGCATCTACGTGACCGGGACGGACTTCGCGCAGACCAACACCTGCCCCGCCACGTTGCAGCCGAAGACCTCGTGCACCATCACGCCCACTTTCAAGCCAACGGCGACGGGCGTGCGCAGCGGGTCGATCTCCATTGCTCCGAAGGGTGCTGCCCTGGCGACGGTGCTGCTGAGCGGCACCGGCAAGTAAGGCCGGGAAAGGGCCGGGCCAGGGCGTGAAGCCTCGGTCCGGCGGCCAGCCAAAGGCTGCGCGATGGGTGGTGCCCCCACCTGCCGCGCGGCCTTTCGTCTTATGATGTGCCCCTCAGTCAGGGGGACTTTCCATGCATAGCAACAACGCGCCGCAGAGCGCCGATTCCGGTCACGCAGCCCATGCGGATCTGCCCGACTTGCGGCTGTTCGTGTTCGCGCTGTTCTTCATCTTCGGTGGCATCACCAGCCTGAATGACATCCTCATTCCGAAGCTGAAGGAACTCTTCACGCTGTCTTACGCTGAAGCGATGCTGGTGCAGTCGGCATTCTTCTTTGCGTATTTCGTCGTCTCGCTGCCGGGCGCGGCCATCGTGCGGCGCTTCGGCTACATGAACACGGCGGTAGTGGGTTTGCTCACCATGACGGCGGGCTGCCTGCTGTTCATCCCGGCCTCGCAGTCCGGCGAATTCTGGGTATTCCTCGGAGCGCTTTTCGTACTGGCGGCAGGCATCACCATCGTGCAGGTCGTGGCGAATCCGCTCATCTCGCTGCTTGGCCAGCCCCGCACCGCCCACAGCCGGCTTACCTTTGCGCAGGCCTTCAATTCGCTCGGCACCACGGTGTTCCCGTACGTGGGCTCCATCATCATCCTGGGTTCGCTCAGCCAGGTGGATGTGTCCACGTTGGCAGGCGATGCGTTGCAGGCCTACCGCGCAAAGGAAACGCAGGTAGTGGTTCAGGCTTACGGTGCACTGGCCGTGGCATTGGTGCTGGTGGCGGGTCTCGTCTTCATGCGCCGCAACCGCTTGCCGCCCACGCCGGCGACGGACACGCCCATCCTGCAGGCTTTCAATCTGTTGCTGCAGCCGCGCTTCGGTTATGGCGCCCTGTGCATCTTCCTTTATGTCGGCGGTGAAGTAGCCATCGGGTCGGTCATCGTCAACTACCTCATGTCGGCGGACGTGATGGGCTTGGGTGAACAGGCCGCCGGCAAGATGGTGCCGCTGTACTGGGGTGGCGCCATGGTGGGCCGTTTCATCGGCAGCTATTTCCTGAAGGTGTTCTCGCCGGGCAAGGTGCTCGCCACCGTGTGCGCGGCGGTGCTGGCACTGCTGCTGGTCTCGGCCAATACCTCCGGCACCACCAGCGGTTACGCCCTGCTGGCCATCGGCCTGTGCAACTCCATCATGTTCCCCACCATTTTCTCGCTGGCCTGCGAAGGGCTTGGCAAGCGCGCGGCCGAAGGCTCCGGCGTCATCTGCGTGGCCATCGTCGGTGGCGCAGTGGTGCCCTTGCTGACGGGTGCTGCTGCCGACGTGCTGGGCCTGAAGCTGGCACTGGTGGTGCCGGCGCTGTGCTACATCGGCATCCTCGGGTTCGGCTGGTACGCGCGCCGGCCCTACGACGCTTGAACCGGCTCTCCACGACGCCCTTGTCGTGGAGTACCCTTGGGCCTCCTACCGGAGGCCCCTACATGCGTCTGTCGTCCCGTTCACTGGCTCTCGCCGTTTCCACCCTGCTGTGCGCCGCAGTGGCGCCTGTCTCTCTGGCGGCAGCGCCTGAAGCCACGCCGGCGGCGGCGCCTGCTGCCGCACCGCTGACGCCGCACCAAGCCAAGGCGCGCGAGCTGCTCGCCAATGTCATTCATTACAAGAGCGCCGTCGGCGCTGGCGAAACCCCCCAGTTGGCGGAATATCTCGCCGGCGAGTTCCGCGCGGCCGGCTTCACCGGTGACGATCTCCGCCTCGAGCGCTACAAGGACACGGCGTATCTCGTGGTGCGCTATCGCGGGCAGCCGAAGAAGGGACAGCCCGCGCAGAAGCCCATCCTCCTGCTTTCGCACATGGACGTGGTCCCGGCGCTGCGCGAACACTGGAAGCGCGACCCGTTCACGCTCGACGAGGCCAATGGCTTCTTCTACGGGCGTGGCACGCTCGATGTGAAGGGCGGCCTCGCCACATTGACGGCATTGTTCATCCGCCTGAAGCAGGAAAAGTTCGTGCCGACGCGCGATCTCATCATCGTGTTCTCGGGTGACGAGGAGACGAGCGGTGATACGACCCGCGAGTTGGTCGACAAGCATCGCGACTGGGTCGACGCCGAGTACGCCCTGAACACGGACGCCGGCGGCGGCACCCTGTCCACGGACAACACCGCCCGTTCCTACAACATCCAGACGGCCGAAAAGACCTACGCCAGCTACAAGCTGTCCACCTACAACCCCGGTGGCCACAGCTCGCAGCCGCGCGCCGACAACGCCATCTACGAACTGGCGGATGCCCTGAAGCTGGTGCAGGGCTACCGCTTCCCGACCATGTCCACGGAAACCACTCGCGCCTATTTCAAGGCGATGGGTGCCACGAACCCGGGCCCGCTCGGCGAAGCCATGCAGGCTTTCGCGGCCAACCCGAACGACCCGGCGGCAGCCGAAGTGCTGTGGAACAGCCCTTCCTATGTGGGCGCTACCCGCACCACCTGCGTGGCGACCATGCTGCGCGGTGGCCATGCCGATAACGCCCTGCCGCAGCAGGCATCCGCTACCGTGAACTGCCGTCTGTTCCCCGGAACGAAGCCGGCGGAAGTGGCAGAGCAACTGCAGAACTTGGTTGGCGCGAAGGTGGAGGTGTCGCTCGTTGGCGAGCCGCGCTACAGCGAAGGTTCACCGCTGCGGAAGGACGTGGTGGATGCGGTCACGGCGAGCGTACACGCCCGCCACCCCGGCATCCCCATCATCCCCATCCAGGAATCCGGCGCCACCGACGGCATTTTCTACCGCGCTGCCGGCATTCCCACTTACGGCATCAGCGAGACCTTCATCCGTCCGCAGGACCAGTTTGCGCACGGTCTCGATGAGCGCATTCCGGTGCAGTCCTACTACGATGGCCTCGACCACTGGTACCGCATCGTGAAGATGCTGGCGGGGCGCTAACGCAGCGCCACGTCCAGCCGCACCACCTCGCCGGCGAAGCGCGCTTCGCCGGCGTAGGGCGGTTGTCCCAGATTGCGGTAGTCGCCAACGGCACTGCCGCTGTCGAAGCCCACATCGAAGGTCTCGTGGATGCTGTAGAGGAACGGCACGGTCTGTGCCAGTTCGCTCGCCACGGGCGCCGCGCCATTCGCGGCCAGTTTCACTTGTGCTGGTGCGCCCGTGCCCGGCTTGGTGTAGTCGAACATCACCTCGAGCGTTGAACGTCCGGTGGGCAGAGCACGCGGGAAGACCAAGCGCGTGGTCTGGCGGCCGAAGTAGTTGTAGACGTATACCGGGTGGCGCTGCGCGTCCACCAACAGCGCCCAGCCACCGCCCACACCGCCCATCGCAGCCACCACGCCGCCATGGCTGCCGGCCGGCAGGTCCACCTCGGCGCGCAGCGTGTGCGAGCGATAGCCCAGCAAGGGCGCCTGGCTTTCCGGCAGGTTGCCGGTGCCGCCATAGAACGTGAATTCCTTGCGACCAGCAGTCAAGCGCGGCAGCAACTCCGGGACATTGTTGTCGAGCAGCGGGTAGACCTGGTTCGCACCGGCTTCCACGTTGAACAGGTCGCGCAGTTCCTGCAGCTTCTGCGGCTGACTGGCCGCGAGGTCATGCGCTTGCGAGAAATCTTCGTCCAGGTGGTAGAGCTCCCAGTGGTCGTCCAGCGGCGAAGTCGTCAGCGGCTTGCGAATGTTCCACGGCGCACGTCCGCGGAAAGCGGAGGCCATCCAACCGTCGTGGTAAATGGAGCGATTGCCATAGACCTGGAAGTACTGCGTGCGGTGCGCCACGGCAGGCTTGGCCTCCAGCACGTTGGCGAGCAGGCTCTTGCCGGTGATGGGCTGCTGCGCGACGCCATTGACGATCGCGGGTGGCGTGATGCCGGCGGCATCAAGCACCGTGGGCATGAGGTCTGCCACGAAGGCCCATTCATTGCGCAATGCACCGGCATCGTGGATGCGCGCGGGCCAGGACACGACGAGCGGGTTGCGAATGCCGCCCAGATGCGAGGCCACCATCTTCGTCCACTGGAAGGGCGAGTTCGTGGCCCAGGCCCAGCCGGCCGGGTAATGCGCATGCGTGGTGGGGCCGCCGATTTCGTCGATGCGCTTTTGCATGTCGGCGGGCGTGTCCGCCGAGCCTTGCAGTTGCGCCATGTAGTTCAAGGAACCCTGCAAGCCGCCTTCGCTGCTCGCGCCGTTGTCTCCGACGATGTAGATGAACAGCGTGTTGTCGAACACGCCCATGGTTTGCAGTGCCGTGGCTACACGACCCACTTGCGCATCGGTGTGTGCCAGAAAGCCGGCATAGGTTTCCATGAGGCGTGATGCCACCGCGCGCTGTTCCGGCGGCAGGCTGTCCCAGGCAGGAATCTCGTTCGGGCGCGGCGTCAGCGCCGTGCCTTCCGGAATGACGCCGAGCTGCTTCTGTCGCGCGTAGGTTTCTTCACGCAGGCGGTCCCAGCCCTGCGCGAACTGACCACGGAAGCGCTCGCGGAACTCCTTCGGCGCTTGCAGCGGTGCATGTGTACCGCCCGGCGTGAAGTACAGGAAGAAGGGCTTGTTCGGTGCTGCCGCTTTTTGCCGCTGCACCCAGGCAATGGCCTGGTCGGCAAGGTCTTCGGTGAGGTGGTATCCGGGGCGGTGGGGCGTGGGAATGAACGTGTTGTCGTTCACGAGGCCCGGCGCGTACTGGTCGGTCTCCGCTGGCAGGAAGCCGTAGAAATGGTCGAAGCCTTGCTGCAAGGGCCAGTGGTCATAGGGGCCCGTGGGCGAGGTTTCCCATTCGGG